>DAOPQX010000185.1:0-7103 GCA_035348395.1 Vicinamibacterales bacterium
CTGTCGGTGGAAGATCCGGCGTCGCAGGTGATCGACACCGACCTGCGCGAGGTCAAGGTGCCCGACCTGACCCGCCCTGAGGTGTCGCTCAGCACGCCGGCCGTCTTCAGGGCCGCCAACGCCCGCGAGTTCCGGACGCTGGCGGCCGACCCGGCGGCCTTGCCCGCCGCGTCTCGCGAGTTCAGACGCACCGAGCGCCTGCTGGTGCGGTTCGAGGCCTACCTTCCGGGTGAGAAGCCGCCCGAGGTCACGGCCCGCGTCCTCAACCGCTCGGGGCAGGGCATGTCAGACATCCCGGTGAAGGCCCCCGAGTCGCCGGGGACCCCTTACCAGCTGGACATCCCGCTCGCCGGGTTCCCGGCCGGCGACTACCTGATCGAGGTGAAGGCCCGCGGCGCCGACGGCGAGGCCACCGAGCTGGTGCCGATGCGGGTGGCGGGGTAAGCGCACTAGAAGTCGTACCCGATCCACACCGAGAACTTCGCCTTGCGGAAGGCGCTGCTGCCGCCCTGGCGGGCGAAGACGAGATCCTCCCAGCTGCGGTTGAACGTGGTCCGCCACGCCCAGTCGAAGTGGATGGGGAAGCCGAGGGCGAAGGTTTCGAGGCCGATCCCGTACGACGCGCGGCCGTCCCGCAGGCGGAAGCCGTTGATGCTTACCGGGTCGCCGTAGATCGGGGTCAGCGTCCCGTCCTCGTTCGCACGGACGTCGATGAGCGGCGTGAAGGTCTCGGCCTTGGAGGTGGCGAACCGGTAGCCGGTGTTGTCGTACCAGCCGCCCCCCACGTTGAAGAAGAAGACCCCCCTGACCCCGCCCATCACGCCGAGCGGCGTGAGCATCGCCTCGATCAGCGGGAAGCGCAGCTCGACGTTGGCGAACGCGGCGTTCTGCCCGAGGAACTCGAGGTAGTTGTAGCCGCGCATCTCGCCCTGACCGCCGAAGAACAGGAAATCGGGGTAGTCGCCGAAGCTCCTGAAGCCGCGGGCCCGCAGCGCCACCAGCGCGCTCCCCGCCAGCCGCTTGTAGTAGCGCAGGTCCACGTCGAAGGTCTGGCGCGACAGCGTGTTCCCGAGCTTCGGCGCGTACTCGTACGCCAGCCGCATGGTGTTCCCGGCGAGCGGCCCGAACTCGCGAAAGACGGTCGTCTCCTGCACGAAGGCGACGCCGAGCGGCGCGATCGTGCCGCGGTTGAACAGCCGGCGGCCGTAGATGGCCTCCTGGTAGTCGCCGGCGATGCCCTCGAGCGTCTCGTCGTTGTACTTCTCGCTGTACCGCATCAGCCCGCCGGTGAACTCGATGCGGCGGTAGCTGTCGAGCGGGTAGATGGCGAAGGCCGACCCGCCGTGGATGCTGCGGGTCGCCACGGCGAGGTCGCGGTCCACGTAGGGCGCGTACGCCGGGTCGTAGAAGAGGCCCGAGTACTGCCCGTAGAAGAACAGCGTCTGCGAGAAGCCCTGCAGCGCCCACTGGAGGCGCCGCGAGAGGTTCAGGTACGACGCCCCGAATGTGCGGTACTGCGCGATCGAGGCGGCGGTGATGGAGACGCGCTTGTCGCCGAGGACGTCGCTGAACGAGATAGCCGTTCCGCCGAAGATGTCGCCGTTGTTGGTGACGCCGACGTTGATCGGCGGGCGCCCCTCGAGGAACAGCCGCTGCCAGCTGCCCTTCTTCTCCTTGTTCTCCGCGATGAGCGTGTGGCTCAGCGGCGCCTGGAAGTCGATGATCGGCCCGGGCGCGCCGAAATCGGCGGTCGCGGCCGACTTGATCGGCTTGGCCAGCTCCATCTGGTAGAGCCCGTAGTCGCCCTTGTAATAGGTGACGAAGGCGACCCGGTTGTTCTTGGCGTCCACCACCGGCACCGGCGAGAGGTTCGCGCCGAGGGCGTCGGTGTACTGGTTCAGCTCGCCGGTCCGCAGGTCGAGCGTCCAGATGTTGTAGATGTTGCCGTTCCGGGCCTCCTCGGGGTCGATCGACACGGCCGGATCGACCGCGGTGGAGGAGAACACCAGCGTGTGGTCGTTCAGGAACCGCGCGGCGCTGTCGTCGTGGGTGCCGAAGGTGAGCTGCGTCTTCTTCCTGGTGGCGAGGTCGAGGCGGAACAGCTTCTCGTTCCCGCTCACCCGCGCCAGGTACACGATGAACGTGCCGTCGGGCGAGTACACCGGCCCGTAGTCGAAGAACTCGTCGTCGGTCAGGTTGGTGATCGCGCCGGTCTGGAGGTCGTATCCGAAGATGTCGCTGCGCGCGTTGCGCAACCCCGAGAACGCCACCGTCCGGCCGTCGGGCGAGATGGCGGGCGACTCGGGCTCGTGGATGTCCTTCAGCTCGAGCCGCTGCTCGACCTTCCGGGTCACCACGTTCTGCAGGATGATCCCCTTGTTGCGCCCCATCCGGACGACGTAGGCGAGGCGGTCGCCCCGCGGCGCCCACGAGAGCCACGGCACCGTGTTCCAGCGCGTGCCCGGGATCGACAGGTAGTCGAAACCCATGCCCTGGTCGAAGCCCGAGGTGAGATTGCGCACCACCTGGCCGTCCTTGGCCGACACCAGGACGATGTCGTACTCGCGGTCGCTGCGGTTCCCCGTGACGATCGCCATCAGCTCGCCCGAGGGGGACGGCTCGGCGGTGAGCGCGCTCATGAAGGGGCCCTTCTCGGGGTCGGGCGCCACGTCGCGGCCGTAGTCGGCCGGACGCTCCTTGTCGCGGAACGGCTTGAAGCGGTCCTTCAGGTACTTCTCGAACTGCTGGTCGAATTCGTCCGCCTTCAGCTTGAACGCCTCCTCGTAGGCGTTCTCGCCGCCCCCGATGACGCTCTTGCGCAGCGCGAACAGGAACTGCCGGATGCCCTCCCGGCCCCAGCGCGACTCCATGAACTCGAAGGCGGCGTGGCCGAGGTTGTAGACGAGCCGCGGGTTGGTGAAGCCGCCGTAGTCGTCCATCTCGCTCATCCGGGGGACGATGTCGGCGACCGCCGCGTCGCGCACGGTGGCCAGGTCGAGTGGTGCCCAGTGCCCGGCCAGGAAGTCGGAGAGCCCCTCGTACACCCACAGCGGCGCCGTCCGGCGGATGAGCGACTGCGGGATGATGTCGTACTCGAAGATGTGCACCAGCTCGTGGGCGATCGTCCGGTACAGCAGGTCGGGCGGCTCGTCGAGCGGCAGCAGCATCCGGTTCTGCGACGACTCGGCGAAGGCAGCCACACCCTCCTGGGCGGCCCCGGGGATCACGTTCTGCTGCTGGAAGTCGACGTGGGTCTTGAAGATGATCAGCGGCACCTTCGACGCCAGGTCGTGTTTCAGCTCGGCGCTGACGTGCTGGTAGGCGCTCTCGGCGTAGGCGGCCACCCGCTCGAGGTGCGACTCGATCTCGGGGTAGTAGTAGATGTCGAAGTGGTCGGTCTTGTAGATGTGCCAGTTGAAGTTGGCGTAGTGAACGAGGTTCTTGCCGAAGTACGGCACGAACGGCGTCTGCGCCGGCACGGACCGCGGCGCGGCGGTCGAGGCGAGGACGACGGCGGAGGCGACGAGCAACGGGGATAGGGCTCGCCTCGTGCGCATAGGGTGTACCTCTCTCAAGGGGTCAGGCCATCGATCTTACCGCCGTCACGGCCGGGAAGCCATCCCGCGCCTCAGCAAATGGGGTGCCGTGGGGCGCGAGCCGGTGCCAGGCCTCGCGTCGCCGGCCTGTTACCTTCGCGCTCTGTAGTAATCTCTGTAGATGGGGGTTTCGAGTCGATGAAGAAGTCGTACTGGCTGCTGCTTGCCTTCGGAGTGGGCCTGATCGTCCTGTCCTTCACTCCGCTGCCCGACCTGGTGGGCCTGATCGGATCGGGCGGTGCGCGCGACGGCGGGGCCGCCGCGCAGGGGAGCGGCGGCAGCGGGGCCTGCCCGGCGAACGCGCCCGAGGCCAGGCTGGATTTCACGATGAAGGACATGAACGGCGCCGACGTGAAGTTCGCCGATCACAAGGGGAAGGTGGTGCTCCTGAACTTCTGGGCCACTTGGTGCCCGCCCTGCAAGATGGAGATTCCCTGGTTCGTGGAGTTCCAGGAGCAGTACGGCGGGAAGGGGTTCCAGGTGCTCGGCGTGTCGGTGGACGATCCCCCCGAGAAGCTGCCGCCCTTCGCCCGCGAGTACGGGACGAACTACCCGCTGCTCGTGGGAGCGGACCGGGAGGACGTGCAGGAGGCGTTCGGCCCGATCTTCGGGATCCCGGTGACGGTGATCATCGGCCGCGACGGCCGGGTCTGCAAGCGCCACCTCGGCCCGGTGGGCAAGGAGCAGTTCGAGAGCGAGATCAAGGCGCTGCTGTAGTATGATCGTTTCGCGGTGCGCGGCGGCTGTCGCCGCGCGCGCTGAGGTTGGAGAGGATGTTGAAGGGGTTCACTCACGCGCATCTCGCCTGCGGTTGCCGCATCGCCTTCCGCGAGGGCGTCGAGGGCAGCCCTGTCACCGTCATCGTCGAGATGAAGGCGCCCGGATGCGTGTCCCCGCTGCACGTGCGCGATCTGCCGCTGTACGACCACCGCGAGGCGCTCCGTGCGCCGACCCGCCTGCTGCCCGCCGAGGAAGGCGAGTTCGAGGAGGAAGGCTAGCCGCTCGCGGCGGAATGAGGCGGAACGTAGAATTCAAAAGGTAGAAATGCAGAAAGGGAGGAGGTGGCGCGGAGACCGCGTGACCTCCTCCCTTTTTCGTTTTCCATTCCGCGTCTTACGTTTCACGCCTACTCTTTCCCCCTCGAGCCTTTCGGAAGTTCGTCCGGCACCGCTTACTCTTTCCCCCTCGAGTCTTTCGGAAGTCTGTCCGGCACCTTCGCCCGCCCGGCGTCGCGCAGCGCCCTGGTGAGCAGGAACTCGATCTGCCCGTTGAGGCTGCGGACCTCGTCGTTCGCCCAGCGCTGCAGCGCCTCCAGCAGCGCGGGATCCAGGCGAAGAAGGAAAGCTTTCCGTTCCACGACGGCCTCAGGGGTCGGGAGTAATTAGAAGTCGTGCCGGGTTTCCGACTTCGGCCTCAGGGGTCGGGAGTAATTAGAAGTCGTGGCGGGTTTCCGACTTCTAATTACTCCCGACCCCTCTCTGCTAGGTGTACAGCGTCCCCGTGTTGATCACCGGCTGGGCCGCGCGCTCGCCGCACAGCACGATCAGCAGGTTGCTGACCATCGTCGCCCGGCGCTCTTCGTCGAGCACCAACAGCTCTTTCTCCGACAGCCGCGCCAGCGCCATCTCCACCATCCCCACCGCGCCCTCGACGATGCGCTGCCGCGCCGCGATGATGGCCCCGGCCTGCTGCCGCTGCAGCATCGCGGCGGCGATCTCGGGGGCGTAGGCGAGGTGGCTGATCCGCGCCTCGATGACCTCGACGCCGGCCTTTGCCAGCCGGTCCTGGATCTCGGTCTTCAGGTGCTCGGCGACCTTGGCGGTCTGGCCCCGCAGCGACGTCTGGTCGTCGTCGTGCGCGTCGTAGGGGTAGCTGGTGGCGAGGTTGCGCAGGGCGGCCTCGCTCTGGACGTGGACGAAGTTCTCGTAGTTGTCCACCTCGAAGCTGGCCTCCGCGGTCTCGACGACGCGCCAGACGATCACCGCGGCGATCTCGATCGGGTTGCCCTCGATGTCGTTCACCTTCAGGCGCCCGCTTTCGAAGTTCCGGATCCGGAGCGAGATGCGCCGCTTGGTGTAGAGCGGGTTGGCCCACCGGAAGCCCTGCACCTTGACGGTGCCCACGTAGCGGCCGAAGAGCTGCAGGACCTTGGCCTCGTTCGGGTTGACGATGAACAGGCCGGCGAGCAGGAAGCCGACGAAGGACAGGACGAGCGAGTACAGGACGACCACCCACGGGGAAGCGTCCGGCCCCTGGCGGGCCTCCCCCACGATGAGAACCCCCAGGAGCACGAGCAGCGACAGCAGGATCCAGAGCGCGACCCAGCCCGACGACGCCGTCATCTCTTTCTCGCGGATCATCGACGCACCTCCTCGCCAGTGCTAGCAGAGTGATATCACATTGGTATCGGACTCGTCAATACTGCCAGTGGCACAGTGGCACAGGCGTCCCGCCTGTGAGGCTGCCAGTGGCACAGACGTCCCGCCTGTGAGGCTGCCAGTGGCACAGGCGTCCCGCCTGTCTGGCGGCAGCTCGCGGGGGCGCCGCGGGGCCCGGCTGGCCCCCGGCTCGGACGCCCGCCCGCCGCGAGCGACGTTGAGGGGCGGGAAACCGCGCCTTCCGGGACCTGTCGGCGGAAGCGCAGCTTCGTAAGCTGCGCGGATTTCGGCCCTCACGGCGCGGTTTCCCATCTGACGCCCGCGACGGGCGTCTCGCAGCGGGCCGCGCCGGACCCCGCTGCGCCCCGCGATGCCCTGTCACTGCGCCGGGCCGCGAGCGCCGCTTGCCCGCAACCGTGGTCGTATTGGGTGGGGCCGACGGGTGCCTCGGCGCAACTGGTACACTGAGGCGATGCGCTTCTCCCGGCTGGTCCTCGTCGGCGTCCTGTTGGTCGTCGCCCTCTGGACGCTGCTCTCGGGGCGGTGCGGCCGCGACACCCGGCGCGACATCGCGGTCGAGGAGGGCCGGGTCGTGGTGACCAACCTGACCGGCCAGCGGTGGTCGGACATCGACGTCTGGCTCAACACGTGGTACCGTGCGCAGGCGCCCGCGCTCGAGCCGAAGCAGCGCCTGGAGATCCCGCTCCGGGTCTTCGTCAACGGCCACGGGCAGCACTTCGAAGCGCACCTGCGCGGGCCGGTTGGCATCGAGGTGACCGCGCTGGCGGCCGACGGGTCGGCCATTACGCTGACCTGGGGAGAAGGCCGGCGACGCTGACACAGGCGAGACGCCTGTGCCCCTGACACAGGAACGAGACGCCTGTGCCACTGACACAGGCGAGACGCCTGTGCCCCTGACACAGGCGAGACGCCTGTGCCACTGACACAGGAACGAGACGCCTGTGCCACTGACACAGGCGAGACGCCTGTGCCACTGACACAGGAACGAGACGCCTGTGCCGCTGACACAGGCGAGACGCCTGTGCCCCTGACACAGGCGAGACGCCTGTGCCCCTGGCCGGGTCCGCGTGGCCGAAGGGAGACACGAAATGGCGAAGCTGAAGTCGGA
>DAOPQX010000186.1:0-7090 GCA_035348395.1 Vicinamibacterales bacterium
CTGGCCGCCGGGATCGATCTCGTGTGCTTCAGCGGCGACAAGCTGCTTGGCGGGCCGCAAGCGGGGATCGTCGTGGGCAGGCGTCCGCTCGTCGATCGCGTACGCCGCCACCCCCTCATGCGCGCACTCCGCGTGGACAAGCTCACATACGCGGCCCTCGAGGCAACCCTGGGCGAATACGTCGCGGGGCGCGCGGGGAGGACGGTGCCGCTCCTCGCGATGCTGCGAGCCGAAGAAGGGGCGGTCGGGGCACGGGCCGAAAGGCTGGCCGAGAGTCTCGTCCCAGCGCGCCGGCCCCCGGGCACCGCCATCGAGGTAATCGACGGCCAGTCGGCCATCGGGGGCGGGACGACGCCGGGGCTGGGAATCGCGACGCGCCTGCTCGCGATCGGCCTGCCGCAAGGCCCCGACTGGCTGGACGAGCGGCTCCGCCGCCACGACCCGCCTGTCATCGCCCGCATCGAGCGTGACCGGCTGTTGCTCGACCTGAGAAGCGTGAACCCTGAAGACGACGCGGTGGTGCTCGCGGCGCTGAACGCCGCTCTGGGCTCGGCCCTCCCCTGAAGCGGCGGCCGCGCAGGTAGGCGCCCGTAGCGCAACTGCGCACCCGTAGCGCAGGGCTTCAGCCCTGCGGCATTGCGTTACGGCCCTGCGCGACGAGGCCGGCAGCCTCGAGACCTGGAAGCTAGAAGATCGTCGCCACCGACCGGCTGGCCAGCTCGACGACCCGCCCGGGCAGCACTCCCAGGTAGAAGGTGATCAGTACCGATGCAGCGAGGGCCGCGACCGCGATCCGCGAAGGAGCGGCCGGCGCGGGAACCTCGGCGGGCGGCGCCATGTACATCATCACGATCACGCGGAGGTAGAAGAAGATCGAGACGATGCTGGTGAGGACGCCAATCACGGCCAGCCCGTAGTAGCCCGACTGCACCGCCGCGCTGAAGACGTACCACTTTCCCACGAAGCCCGCCGTGGGCGGCAGGCCGCCGAGCGAGAGCAGGAACACCGCCATCGCGGCGGCGATCGCGGGGTGTCGCGCCGAGAGGCCCGCGAAGCTGTCCAGGTCGTCGTTGGCGTGATCGCGGGTACCGAGCAGCGCGATGGTGGCGAACGCCCCCAGGTTGCCGACGCCGTAGACGAGCAGGTAGAAGAGCACGGCGCTCTTGCCCACGTCGTTGGCGGCGACGAGCGCCACCAGCAGGTAGCCGGCATGGGCGATGCTCGAGTAGGCCAGCATGCGCTTCAAGTTGGTCTGCGCGACGCCGACCACCGTCCCCAGGATCATCGTCGCCGCCGCGATGGCCCAGAGCGCGGGGGCCCAGCTGGGACGCAGCGGCTCGAGCGCCGACAGGAACACGCGCGTGAAGGCGGCGAAGGCCGCGGCTTTCACGGCTGTGGACATGAAGCCGGCCACCAGGGTGGGCGCCCCCTCGTAGGCATCGGGCGTCCACATGTGGAACGGCACCGCCGACACCTTGAACGCGAAGCCCACCAGCAGCAGGCCCAGCGCGACCAGCGCGAGCGGCGACTGGTTCATCGCCTCGGCGGCGACGACCGAGCCCAGACGGTCGAGCTTCGTGCTGCCCGAGACGCCGAACGCAAAGGCGATCCCGTACAGGAAGAAGGCGCTGGAGAAGGCGCCGAGCAGGAAGTACTTGAAGCCGGCCTCGGCGCCGATCGCCTGGCGCCGGATGGCGGTCAGCACGTAGACGGCGAGCGACAGCACCTCGAGCGCGAGGAAGATGACCAGGAGGTCGGTGGCCATCGCCATCAGCATCATGCCGGCCAGGCCGAACAGCACCAGGGCGTAGTACTCCCCGGCCGGAAGCTCGTCGCGGGCGATCAGCGCCGGCGAGAACAGCACCGTGAGCAGCCCGATGGCGACGAGCACCAGCACGACGAAAAGGGCGAAGCTGTCCGCGGTGATGACGCCGAAGCCAATCGCGTTGCGCCCCCACAGGAGGGCCGCCGTGGTGCCCGCGCCGGCCAGGCCGATCGCCGCCAGGCCCCCGATCGGCATCTGCTCGCCCGGCTGGCGCAGCGCCTCGGCGAGCAGGCAGGCGATGCCGGCAGCGATGACGCAGAGGATGGGGACGATCGCGGCAAAGTCGCTGGCGAACATCATCGGCCTGCCGTTTCCCGGATCGGCGCGTGAGGGACGGGGCCCGCCTGCAGGCCGGCGCCGGACGAGGCCGGCGCGGTCACCACGGCCTCGCGGCTCACCCGCTGCAGGAGGCGCTCGACCGACGGCTGCATCGGGCGCAGGAAGAGGCCGGGCAGCACGCCCATCAGGACCGCGGCCGCCACGGTCGGCCCGATCACCCACGCCTCGCGGCGGGTGAGGTCGGGCAGCGCCGCGTTCTCGTCCTCGGTGATCGTCCCGTAGTTGACGCGCTGGAACATCCAGAGCATGTAGACCGCCGAGAGGATGACGCCGAGCACCGCCACCGCGGCGTAGCGCGGGTCCCACCGGAAGGCGCCGAGCACGATCAGGAACTCCCCGACGAAGCCGTTGAGGCCGGGCAGCCCGATGGAGGCCAGCGTGATGATCATGAAAGCCGCGACCAGGCGGGGCATGACCGCCTTGAGCCCGCCGAACTCGGCGATCAGGCGCGTGTGCCGGCGGTCGGAGAGCATCCCCACCAGCAGGAACAGCCCGCCGGTGCTGACGCCGTGGGCCAGCATCTGGTACACCGCCCCCTGCACTCCCTGCACGTTGAGGGCGGTGATCCCGAGCACCACGAACCCCAGGTGACTGACGCTCGAGTACGCGACCAGCTTCTTGAGATCGGGCTGGACCATCGACACCAGCGCGCCGTAGACGATGCCGACGACGGCGAGCACGGCGAGGTACGGGGCGAAGAAGAGCGCCGCGTCCGGGAACAACGGGAAGGAGAAGCGCACCAGGCCGTAAGTGCCCATCTTCAGCAGGACGCCGGCGAGGATGACCGACCCGGCCGTCGGCGCCTCGACGTGCGCGTCGGGCAGCCAGGTGTGGAACGGGAAGAGGGGCACCTTGATGGCGAAGGCCAGCGTGAAGGCGAGGAAGAACCAGAACTCGAGGTTCGGCGGGATTGGGATCTCCTGCAGCGCCTGCAGCTCGAAGCTGTACTCCCCGGTCGCCGAGTAGTGGAGCGAGCCCAGGCCGATGATCGCGACGAGCATCAGGATGCTGCCGGCCGCGGTGTACAGGATGAACTTCACGGCCGCGTAGATGCGCCGTTCGTAGCCCCACATCCCGATCAGGAAGTACATCGGGATGAGCATCGCGTCCCAGAACAGGTAGAAGAGGAAGAGATCGAGCGAGACGAACACGCCGAGCATCGCGCTCTCGAGCGCCAGCAGGAAGGCGGCGAACTCGGCGAACCGCCGGTGCACCGAGGCCCAGGACGAGAGGAGCGCGATCGGCGTCAGGAACCCGGTCAGCACCAGCAGGAACAGGCTGATGCCGTCGACGCCGACGAGGTAGCTGATGCCGAAGGCCGGGATCCACTCGCGGCGCTCGACGAACTGGTAGTCGGCGCTCGACGGGTCGAAGCGCGCCCAGACGACCAGGGTGAGGGCGAACACCAGCAGCGACACCCCGAGCGAGAGCCAGCGGAGGAGCCCGTCGCGGCGCCCCTCGCGCCCCTTCAGGAGCAGCAGCAGGATCGCACCGGCGAGCGGCAGGAAGATCAGGGTCGTCAGCATACCTACGGCCACAGCAAGTACCCGAGAACGAGCAGGACGCCGACGAAGAGCGAGGCGGCGTACGACCGCAGCGAGCCGGTCTGCAGCCGGCGGAGAGAGGCGCTGGCCCCTCGGATGGTCAGCCCCGCGCCGTTGACGGCCCCGTCGATCAGCCCGGCGTCGACCCCCTTCCAGAGCACCTGCTCGGAACCCGTCTTCACCGGCTGCACGATCGCGGCGTCGTACAGTTCGTCCACGTAGTACTTGTGGAGCAGCAGCCGGTGCATCCCGCGGTAGCGGGCGGCCCACGCGTCGGCCAGGTCGCGGCGCCGCAGGAAGAACAGCGCAGCCAGGGCGATGCCGCCGAGGGCAACGGCGGTCGAGACCCCCATCAGGCCCAGCTCGAGGCCCGTGTCGTGCGCCTCGTGAGACAGCCCTTCCACCGCCCCTTCGACGCTCGCTTCGGCCGCCGGGTGGAAGCTCGGCTCGAGGAACGCCTCGATGCGGTTGCTGCCGCCGAGCGCGGCCGGGACCCCGACGTACCCGGCCAGCACCGCCCCGGCGGCCAGCGCGACGAGTACGACGGCCATGCGCGGCGGCGCGTCGTGCAGGTGCTGGTGCGGCCCGTGCTGCGGCCGGCCATCGGAGGCCTCGCCATGGAAGGCGAGAAACACCAGGCGGAACATGTAGATCGCCGTCAGCAGCGACGCGGCCGCGCCCGCCGCCCAGAGCAGCGGGTAGCCGGCCGCGAACGTCCGGTAGAGCACCTCGTCCTTCGAGAAGAAACCCGCGAACCCGGGTACGCCCGCGATCGCGAGCGCGCCGATCAGGAAGGTCCAGTACGTGACGGGAAGGTCACGGCGCAGCCCCCCCATCCGCCGCAGGTCCTGTTCGCCGGCAAGGGCGTGGATCACCGCGCCGGCCCCGAGGAACAGCAGCGCCTTGAAGAAGGCGTGCGTGTAGAGGTGAAAGATCCCGGCGCCGAAGGCGCCGACGCCCATCGCGAGGAACATCAGCCCGAGCTGCGACACGGTCGAGTACGCCAGCACCCGCTTGATGTCGGTCTGGACGAGGCCGATGGTCGCGGCGAACAGCGCGGTGGCCACCCCGACGCCGGCGACGATCTCGAGCACGCCGGGGGCGTGCGTGTAGAGCACGGCGTTGCGCCCGATCATGTACACGCCGGCCGTGACCATCGTGGCGGCGTGGATCAGCGCCGAGACCGGCGTCGGACCCTCCATCGCGTCGGGCAGCCAGACGTAGAGCGGCAGCTGCGCCGACTTGCCGGTGGCCCCGACGAACAGCAGCAGGGCGGCTGCCGAGAGCGCGCCGAATGCGGCCGTCTCGGGGGCGAGCGGGGCGATCTCGCGCGCGAGCTGCGCGAAGTCGAGGGTGCCGAACCGCGAGAACAGCAGCGCCATGCCGAGCAGGAACCCGGCATCGCCGATCCGGTTGACGATGAACGCCTTCTTGCCCGCGTCGGCGGCCGACTGCTTCTTGTACCAGAACCCGATGAGCAGGTACGAGCACAGCCCGACGCCCTCCCACCCCACGAACATCACCGCGAAGTTCGGGGCGAGCACCAGGATCAGCATGAAGGCGGCGAACAGGTTCAGGTACGAGAAATAGCG
The DNA here is from genome assembly GCA_035348395.1 of Vicinamibacterales bacterium. Lineage (GTDB taxonomy): Bacteria > Acidobacteriota > Vicinamibacteria > Vicinamibacterales > Fen-181 > JARKSS01. Next base: position 5,301 of record DAOPQX010000186.1, read on the forward strand.
CGCGTACTCGGCGTCGGTCTCCTCGTGCATGTAGGCGGTCGAGTACAGGTGGATCAGCGCGCCGATCCCGGTGACCACCAGGATCATCACCATCGCGAGCGGGTCGAGGCGCAGGCCCAGCGTCACGTCGAGGTTGCCGGAGGAGATCCAGGTGTAGAGCGCCTGGTCGATCACCCGCGCGTCCTCGGGCAGCCGCAGCAGCGCGCGCGAGGCGGCCAGGGCCCCCGCGAAGGACAGGAACATCGCCCCGACGGCGATGCCGCCCGAGGCGGCCTTCGACAGCCGCCGGCCGATCCCGGCGTTCACCAGGAACCCCGCGAGCGGAAGGAGCGGAATCAGCAGCAGCATGTGCGGGTCACTGATTTGCATGTCCCCTTCACGGTCCACTCGTCTGCGATCACCATTTCAGGCTGGTATACGCGTCGGGGTCGAGCGACTCGCGCAGGCGGAACAGCGCGATGACCAGCGCCAGGCCCACCGCCGCCTCCGCCGCCGCCACCGTCACGACGAAGAACACGATCACCTGGCCGTCCACGGTGCCCAGCTCGCGCCCGAAGGCGACGAGCGACAGGTTCGCGGCGTTGAGCATCACCTCGATCGACAGCAGCACGGTGATGAGGTTCCGCCGCAGGAACACGCCCGCCGTCCCGATGGCGAACAGCACCGCCGAGAGCACGAGGTAATGGGTCAGAGAAACCATGATTGTCTGTCGGGGCAGGCCTGGTGCCTGCCCTCGTGCACCTCTGCGAGCGGGCGGCGGGGCCGCCCCCTACACGTGTCTCTTCGCCAGCACCACCGCCCCCACCATCGCCACCAGGATCAGCAGCGAGGTGATCTCGAACGCGAGGGCGTAGTCGGTGAACAACACCTGCCCGATGGCCCGCACCGTGCTGATGTCGGCGCCCGGAGCCCGGGCCGCCGTTTCGACCCCGGCACCCTCTCCGCGCGCCATCTGCCAGAACGCCCACCCCAGCTCCGCGGCCAGGATCACGCCGAGCGCCGCACCGGCTCGCCGCGGCCCGATCACCGTGCCGAGCGCCGCCCGCGCCTCCTGCTCCTTCTCCGCGTTCAGCAGCATCACGACGAACAGGAAGAGGACGAGGATGGCGCCGGCGTAGATGATGATCTGGATGACCGCGAGGAACGGGGCGTCCAGCAGGATGTAGAGCCCGGCCAGCGCCAGGAACGACACGATGAGCAGCATGACGCTGTACATCGGGTTGCGCTGTCCGACCACCAGCAGCGAGGCCGCCACCGCGACCGCGCCGAGCGCGTAGAAGAGGAGCGTCTCAGGCGCCAAAGTAGATCACCCCCGCGGCCGTCGCCAGGAGGTTCAGCACGGCCACCGGCAACAGGATCTTCCACCCGAACTGCATCAGCTGGTCGTAGCGGTACCGCGGCAACGTCCACCGTATCCAGATGTAGATGAACATCAGCGCCGCCACCTTGAGCAGGAACCAGATCCACCCGAGCGACTCGGGCAGGAACGGGCCGTGCCAGCCGCCGAGGAACAGGCTGGTGGCAACCGCCGAGACGGTGACCATGTTGATGTACTCGGCCAGGAAGAACATGCCGAACGTCATCCCCGAGTACTCGGTGTGATAGCCCGCGACCAGCTCCTGCTCCGCCTCCGGGAAGTCGAACGGCGCCCGGTTGGTCTCGGCGATGCCCGAGATCCCGTAGACCAGGAACCCGACCGGCTGCAGGACGACGAACCACCTCGGGACGACGCCGAACCAGGTGCCGGCCTGCGCGTTCACGATCTCGGTGAGCGACAGCGAGTTGCCGAG
>DAOPQX010000187.1:0-7073 GCA_035348395.1 Vicinamibacterales bacterium
CAGGCGAGACGCCATCACGGACAGGCGAGACGCCATCACGGACAGGCGAGACGCCGTCACGGACAGGCGAGACGCCATCACGGACAGGCGAGACGCCATCACGGACAGGCGAGACGCCGTCACGGACAGGCGAGACGCCATCACGGACAGGCGAGACGCCATCACGGACAGGCGAGACGCCTGTCCTACTGGGTTGCGCGCCGAAGCGCCGTTTCCACCCGCGCCTCGATCGCGTAGTCGAGCGCACCGCGGTCGCTGACGCGCACCCGGGCTCCCGTCACGCCGTGCCTGGCCAGCACGGTCTCGATCCGGCGCCGGATCAGGTGCTCGAACTGCTTCTTCACCGTGGATTCGATCTCGATCTCGATGGTCGGGGACGGCTCGATTTCAACCACCAGGTCGCTCGACTGCATGGTGCCGGCGCTGGCCTTCCGCGTGATCGCCATCTCCATCACCCTCGTTGACTCTCGCAGCCCGGCTCCGCGCCCTGCGCCAGCCGCCGCGCGACCGCCTCCCCGCCGGACGAGCGGAGAAAGGCCGCCGTGGCCTCGGGCACGAGCCGCGACGCCCCCTCGAGATCTGCCCGCTGAAGCGCCGAGCGCACCCGCGACGCGCTGATCGCGCCGGCCGCGTCGGCCAGGCGGGGGACGACCTCCAGCGTGATCCCGTGAGAGGGCAGCACGTCGGCCAGCACGGCATTGTACGCCGCGGTCGTCGCGCAGTGGGGCTCTTCGCCCACCAGGCGCCTTTCGATCGAGAACGCGGGCGCCACGTGCGCCGCGAAGAGTGTCGCGTCCACTTCCATCTGCGCCCGGGCCGCCCGATCCGTCCGCCGGAGAAAGTACGACGGGAAGGTGGCGGCGCTGACGGCGTACCGCGACGTGTCGAGCACGACGACGTTCGGAAGGTGGGAAGTTGCAGCCTTGGCCATCGCCAGGCGAGCCTCGAACGGGAAGACCGACCGGTCCTCGCGGACCACGAAGAGGTACAGCGTGCTCACCCGCGATGCCGCGGTTTCCACCAGGTGCAGGTGCCCCAGCGTGAACGGGTTGCCGTTGACGACCACGGCGCCGTTCGCCCCAGGCCGCCGCAGTCCCGCGTGCCGGGCGAGGTACGCCTCGAGGCCGCCGCCGTGCTCGAGCAGCGCGGCCTCGGAACCGGAAGCCAGCAGGCGGAAGTTGTACGCGGCGAAGCTGGATGCCTGGCCGGGCCGCGTGAAGACGAGCAGCACCCCGCGGCCGTCGGCGCGCGCCAGGGCCGTGAGCGCGTCGAGCAGGCGCCCGAGCGTCTGGCCGCCCTGGTGCGCCTCGTCGATCGCGAACAGCTTCAGTACCTCGCCTGCCCGCCCGGCCGTCGCCACCAGCCGTCCCTGCTCGTAGATCCCGACCACGTCGTCGCACGCCTCGTACGAGAGGCCCTGCGCCTCGACCAGGCGCCGCGCCTCGTCGCGTTCGCGGGATGTCAGAAGGGGAAGGGCGGGAGGAATCATCGAGCCCCGATCGCGGCTGACGAGTATTACCGTGGGAAGCATGCAAGTCAAACCGGTCTCGCTGGCGCTCGTGAACCGGCTCATCTACGACAAGCGTCAGTACGAGCTGCGGGCGCGAGTGATGGCCCTGCTGTTCTGACCTACAATCCGGTGAGAGGTGTCGATGCCCCCAGACACGTCCACCAGGTGTGCGGCCCTCCGCGCCCGTCGCTTTTCGAGATCATCATCCTCCGCGATCTTGGCCGCGCTGTTGGCGGCGTGGCTGTCCCAGGCCTGCGGCGAAGACCGCACGCCATCACCCCCGCCCGGCGACGGCAGCCCCGGCGCCGTGGTCGGAACCTTCACGGCCGCCGACGGTACCCGCTTCTCGGTCGAGGTCGTCGCCACCGGCCTCGAGGTGCCGTGGAGTCTCGCTTTCGCGCCTGACGGCCGGATCTTCGTCGCCGAGCGCCCCGGGCGCGTGCGGATCGTCAGCGGCGGCCAGGTCGAGGCCCGCCCGGCACTGACGCTCACCGACGTGTACGCGCAGGGTGAGGCAGGGCTTCTCGGGCTCACGCTTCACCCGGGTTTCGAGAGCAACGGCCTGGTCTTCCTCGTCTACACGGCGCGACGCGCCGACGGCATCCCGGTCAACCGCGTGGTGCGGTTCCGGGAACTGAACGGGGCGCTCGGCGAACCGGCCGTGCTGCTCGACGACATTGGCGCCGCCTCGATCCACAACGGCTCGCGCATCAAGTTCGGCCCCGACGGGCTGCTCTACGTGACGATGGGCGACGCGGCCGACGCCTCGCTTGCCCAGGACCTCGCCTCGCTGAACGGCAAGGTGCTTCGACTGAACGAGGACGGCACCACGCCGCGCGACAACCCGTTCTCGTCTCCGGTGTACTCGCTCGGGCACCGGAACCCCCAGGGCATCGACTGGGACCCGGTCACGGGCGCGCTGTGGGAAACCGAGCACGGGCAGTCGGCGCTGGACGAGGTCAATCGCGTGGAGGCGGGACGCAATTACGGCTGGCCCCAGATCGAAGGGGCCGAGACGCGGCCCGGGATGGAGCCGCCCGTCCTGTTCTTCGAGCAGACGGTCGCCCCGTCCGGCGCCGCCTTCTACCGGGGTGAGCGGATCCCGTCGTTCTCGGGGAATCTCTTCTTCGGCGCGCTGCGGGGGACGCACCTGCACCGCATCGTGCTGCAGGCGCCGGGACGCACGGAGGTTGCCTCGCACGAACGCCTTCTCGACGGCGTGTTCGGCCGCTTGCGCGGGGTCGCCATGGGGAACGACGGTGCCCTCTACTTCTCGACTTCGAACCGCGACGGGCGCGGGACGCCGGCCCCGGACGACGACCGGATTCTGCGAGTCGTGCCGGCGCCGCAGTGATCAATGGCACAAAGACCAGTGGCACAGGCGTCTCGCCTGTGAGGGAGCAGGCAGTGGCAGCGGGGCAAGGACCAGTGGCACAGGCGTCTCGCCTGTGAGGGAGCAGGCAGTGGCAGCAGGACAAAGATCAGTGGCACAGGCGTCTCGCCTGTGAGGGAGCAGGCAGTGGCAGCAGGACAAAGATCAGTGGCACAGGCGTCTCGCCTGTGAGGGAGCAGGCAGTGGCAGCGGGGCAAGGACCAGTGGCACAGGCGTCTCGCCTGTGAGGCAGGAGGAGGCTCGCCGTTCAGCTCACAGGCGGGACGCCTGTGTTGCCACTGGCTCGGTCAGCCCCGGTTTCTCGGGCGGGCGCCACCGCCGCCCGACGACCGCGTTCCGCCCGACGACCGCGTTCCGGCCGACGATCCCCCGCCCCGGCTGCCGCCGCTCGGCCGTGAAACGGAACCGCCGCCCGAGCCCGACGGCCGGGCGCCGCCACCGAACGATGGCATCCGGCTGCCTCCGCTCGGACGCCCCACCGAGGGTGCCGACGAACGTCCCTGCGGCTGCGACCGGACCCGCGGTGCGGACGAGGGCGCCGAGGAGCGGTACTGCGGGGTGGCCCGAGGTGCGGACGAGGGCGCGGACGAACGGTACTGCGGCGTCGAGCGGTACTGCCGCTCGGGCGCCGAGGAGCGGTACTGCGGGGTGGCCCGAGGTGCGGACGAGGGCGCGGACGAACGGTACTGCGGCGTCGAGCGGTACTGCCGCTCGGGCGCCGAGGAGCGGTACTGCGGGGTGGCCCGCGGTGCGGACGAGGGCGCCGAAGAGCGGTATTGCGGCGTCGAGCGGTACTGCCGCTCGGGCGCGGAAGATCGGTATTGCAGCGAGCGATTGGTGTCGGCTCGATACTGCGGTGTCGACCGGTACGACGACGACGCCGCGGGACGGTCGTTGCCGTCCCACGGCGAAGTCGCACGGCCGGAGGGAGCCGATCGCATCTGCATCGTCTGGCCGCCCGGCGAACGCGGGCGCGCGCCGCCCACGTCGCCCGGCGGTCTGCTGGAGGGCGACGGCCGCGACTGCGGTGCCGATCCCGCGCCGCCCGAGGGGCGTGACTCGCCGCCTCCCCCCCGGGGGCGGGCACCTCCCACCGCTGGGCCTGGCGAGCCTGCGCCTCCACGGGATCCCGCCGCCGAAGGCGGCCGGTCGTTGTCTCCTCCCCGCGCGGGGGCGTTCCGCGCGCCGCCCGCCTGGTCACGCGACCGCGCTCCACCGACGACGGCTCCCGGCCGGTCGTTGGCGCCGCCTCCCGGTGAGCCGGTCACGGCCCCACCGGCCTCGCCCCGCGAGCGGGCGCCGCCCGGCGCGGCCTCGTTCCGGCCGCTCCCGTAGGATCTCGGCGTAGTGGCCTCGGTACCCGCACCGCCGCCGCGTGGGCGAGCCCACGCCGGCCGGTCGTTCACCTCGCGGCCGGATGTCGACGAGCTGGGGGACGCGGTTCCGGGACGATCGGCCCGCCCGCCGCCGCTCGACCTCGTGCGCTCGCCTCCCCGGGGCACGGCGAGCGCGCCTCCACGATCGCCCTGCGAGGCCGGCCGGGAAGCGGCCGGGTTGCCACCCGCGCCCGCGTTCACGACCTCACCGCGCCGCGAGGCCCGCGCCCCCGCCAGCCGCACCGGGCCCGCCGCGCTCGAGGCGCGGCTGGTCGCGCGCAGTGCCGACAGCGCGTTGTCGTCCAGCGGCCGGCCGTCATTCGCCTGGAGCGCGCGCTCGCGGGCGCGGAAGGGCACCGGCGCCCCTGCCGGCTCGTTGCGCGCGACAACGGTTCGGCGCAAGGCGCTCGCCGTGGGCTGCGGCACGCGCCCGCCGCCGCGCGGCAGCACGCTCTCGACCCGCGGCGCCACGGGCGCGCTGGTCGCGACCACTTCCGACCGCATCACCGCGTTCCGATCGACCGCGAACGCCGACCGCGGGACGGCCCGCCCCCCGATGAACGCGTCGCGCGGCACCGCGGTGACCGCCCCCACCACCGCGCGGTTGACGTAGGTACCGCGCGACACGTTGTAGTTCGTGATGTTGACGTTCCGGACGTTGACGTGCGTGATGTTCAGGTTCCGGATGTACGTATGGCTCGCGTGATAGTGCGGGTACCAGAACTCCCGCGGCCCCAGCGGGAACCAGGCGAGCGCGTTGTGGAAGCCGAACCCGAACGAGAGCCCCCAGTTCCGTCCGCCGATGAAGGCCACCAGCGCCGGCGCGTAGATCGGCCGGGCGATGTAGGCGCCGGGCACCCAGTACCAACCGCCGTGGTGGTGCGCCCAGCGGCCGTAATGGAAGGGCGCGAAACCCCACGGGGCATAGTCGATCCAGGTCCAGCCCCAGGGATCCACCCAGCGCCAGTTGCCGTCACGATACGGGGCCCAGCCCGCGGCCACGTAACGGGGCCTCCACGCCCATCCGTAGTCGGGCAGGGAGGTCCACGTGCCGTACTCGTCCAGGTCTTCGTACCCCGTCATCTCGTAGGAGACGTAGCGCAGCGACAGCGACCGATCCTCGCGGTTGTCGCGCGCGCGGCACCAGCGCTCCCACTCGTCGGCCGGCTCGGCCCGGTAGATCTCATGGGAGACCTGGTCGGTGCCGTACAGCGACGCCGTCTGCCCTTCGAAGACCGAGAAGGGCGCCTCATCGGCGTAAACCTCGGCTTCGCCTTCACGAACGGTCACGCGGGTCGCTCCCTCGTCCGGGGCCACCTCGACCCGGTAGGTCCCCGGCCGCCGGACCACGATCGCGGCCGAGGGCGTGTTGATCTCGACGTCGCCCGTCAGGTGGCGCACGCGGACGTCCACCGCTCCTTCCGACACCCGCATCTGCACGAGACGGTCGTCGAGGTTGAGAAACGCGAAGGCAGTCTGCGGCGCCATCCGGATCGCCGTCGAGCCGACGTGCATCTCGGTCCAGGCGTTGGCGTCGGTCCACAGGTGGTCGCCGGTGGTGAGGGGATGGTTCAGCGTCGCGGGCCCCCACTCTTCGAGCGTGGCCGGCCTGAACGATACGTCCCCCTTGATGTAGTTCAGCCGGGCAACCCGCGAAGGTGGGTCGGCCGACACAGCGGCGGCCGTCGTGAAGACCACGGCCACCGCGATGAGACCAACCGAGGAGCGCCTCACCATCCGCTTCATGATGACCTCCGCTGCCTGGCCCCCTCACCCGGACGGCTGGGAGTGGCTACCTGGGCAAGAGCAAGACCAGTTCCACCGTGTCTCGCACGCTTTGCCCGGAAAACTGGCGCATTTCCGGCGCCGCGATGCTGCCTGCGCCGGGTCGCCGCCAATCCGCTGTCCCCTCCGCCGGACGCCTGTCCTGTCCTCGTGGCGTACCCCAAGGCGTGCCAAGGGCCTACAATCAGGGGGAATGTCCCGAGAGAGGGAGACACGATGACCATCAGACGATTGCTGCCAGCCCTGATGCTCGTGCCGGCCGTCGGCATTGGCTCCGCCGTGCAGGTGCTCGCCCTTCCGCAGGCGCCGCCCGCCCAAACCGCCCAGCCTGCCCCGAAGGCGGCTCCGCCCGCGGCCAAGCCGGCGACCCAGAAGCCGCGGGCGTCACAGGCGGCCCGCGGGACCATCACCTTCTTCATCACCAGCCCCGAGGGAAAGCCGATCCCCGAGGCGACGATCTCGATGAGCGGCCCGGCCACCCGTGAGGGCTCGACCAACAAGGACGGGGTCGTGCGGCTCCAGGCGGTGCGGACGGGCAACTACCGGGTGCGTGCCGAGGCCGAGGGCTTCATCTCGCTCGAACGCGATGTCACCATGCGCAACGGCCTCGAGGTCGAGATGACGCTCAGCCCCGCTCCCGAGCCTCCCGAGCCGCCGGCTCCCGCCGCCCCGCCCCAGGCAGCCGAGGCCCCGCGGCCCGCCGTCGCGCCCGACCCGAACGCCACGCTCCAGCTCTCGTCGGTCGTGGAGTTCTTCTCGAAGAACAGGCTGGGGCGGAACGAGCCGCGACGCGAGTCGGTGGTGGGCCGGTCCGGCCAGGCCACCTCCTCGCTGCTGCAGGTGCGCGACACGGTCGAGGGGCGCACCAACCCGTCAGCAGACGAGGTGCTCTACGTGATCAACGGCAAGGCCCAGGTGAACAGCAAGGGCCGCATCTACGAGATCGAGACCGGCTCGCTCATCCTGGTGCCGCGAGGGGTGACCTACTCGATTGCCAACCGCGGCCGCG
>DAOPQX010000188.1:0-7027 GCA_035348395.1 Vicinamibacterales bacterium
CCCAGCCCCTAGCCCCTAGCCCCCAGGCCCTAGCCCCTCGCTCAGAACCGGTGCAGCTCGCACGGCTCGAGCGGCTCGGTGCCGGCGGCGAAGGCCTCGCGGAAGGTGCGCGGGCACCCGGGCACGGCCAGCTTGCCGTTGTCGCGGTCGATCTCGACGTACACCACGTCGCTCGCCTCGGGGAGCGGCGTGTTGGGGCGGCCGGCCAGGGCGCGCGTCATGAACGACGTCCAGATCGGAAGCGCGGCCTGGGCGCCCGAGAGCCCCAGCGCCTGGTTGTCGTCGAAGCCCACCCACACGACGGTGAGGATCTCCGCGGTGAAGCCGACGAACCAGGCGTCGCGCAGGTCGTTGGTGGTGCCGGTCTTGCCGCCGGCGTCTAGGGCGAAGCCCGACCCGCGGACGGCCGCGCCGGTGCCCTCGTTGATCACGCTGCGCAGCATGTTCTCGACGAGGTACGACGTGGTGGCCCGCGCCACGCGCTGGGGCGGGGGCGGCGAGGGCCTCGCCTCCATTCCGTCCGCGCTGATCTGCCGGATTGCGTGGAGCTTCCTGACCTCGCCAAGGTTCGGGAACACGGTGTAGGCGGTCGCGATCTCGAACGGGGTCGCCTCGAAGGCGCCGAGCGCGATCGACGGGTACGGCTTGGGGGAGGTCGCCGTGCCGAAGCGCTTCCAGAACTTCGCCACCGTGTCGTAGCCGGCCACCTCGGCCAGCCGGACGGTGGCGCAGTTGCGCGAGTGCGCGAGCGCGCGCCGCAAGGTGATCGGCCCGTCGTACTCGTCCTGGTAGTTGCCGGGTTCGTACGGCTCGTCGCCGAAGAGGAAGGTGGTCGGCTCGTCGAGCACCACCGTCGCGGGCGTGAGGTCGGCGCGCCCTTCCTCGGCCGCCTGCTCGAAGGCGGCGAGGTAGACGAACGGCTTGAAGACCGAGCCCGGCTGCCGCCGGGCGGTCGTGACCCGGTTGTACTGCGACTGGTTGTACGACCGCCCGCCGACCCAGGCCAGGATCTCGCCCGACCGCGCGTCCACGGCAAGCAGCGCCGCCTGCGGAACCCCCGATCGCTTGCGCCTGGCCAGCAGCGCGTCCACCGCGAGCAGCCCCTCGCGCACGGCGTCCTGCGCGACCCGCTGCATGTGCAGGTCGAGCGACGTGTAGACGTCGAGCCGGCCGCTGGTCTGCAGGAACTCCGGGTACTGCTCGGCGAGCTGCTGGCCGATCATGTCCACGAAGTACGGCGCCTCGGCTTCGAGCGCCCGCGCCACGATTCCCAGCTCCTCGCGGCTCGCCACCTCGGCCGCCTCGCGCGCGACGAACCCGGCGTCGGCCATCAGCCTCAGCACCACGTTGCGCCGCTCGCGCGCCCGCTCGGGCGCGGTGAAGGGCGACAGGTAGTAGGGCGAGTGAATCACCCCGGCCAGGGTTGCCGCTTCGGGCAGCGTCAGGTTCGCCACGTCCTTTCCGAAGAACAGCTTCGCGCCCTCGGCCACGCCGTGGATCGCGAAGGAGCCGCGCTGCCCGAGGTACACCTCGTTCAGGTACAGCTCGAGGATTTCGTCCTTCGACGCGCGGCGCTCGAGGACGACCGCCATGAACTGCTCGAGCAGCTTGCGCTTGTACGACTTCGCCTTCGGGTTGGTGATGACCGACGCCAGGAAGACGTTCTTCACCAGCTGCTGGGTGAGCGTGCTGCCGCCCTCGAGGTAGGGCTTGTCCTCGAAGATGTTGGTGAAAGCGGCGCCGGCGATGCGGATGAGGTCAACCCCCGGGTGGTCGTAGAACCGGCGGTCCTCGACCGCGAGCACCGCCTGCACCACGTGCGGGGGAATTCGGGCCAGTCGCACGAGGCGGCGCTTCTCGCGGTCGCCCGTGATCATCGAGGTCAGCAGCGGCGGATCGAGCGCGATCGCGTCGGCCGCCCGGCCCCCCGCCTCGATCCGGTCGATCCGATCCGGCTGTCGCGGCGAGCCGCCGGCCTTGGTGACGGCGGGCTGCGCGAAGACCGCCCGCACCAGCTGGCCCGACGCGTCGCCGCCCCGCGGCACGATCGTCACCGCCAGGCCGTCGATCGCGAACTCGCCCGGCTTCGAGGCCGTCGCGCGGTACGCGTACCCCAGGTCGTTCAGGCGATCGACCAGCTGGCGCTCGGTGAGCGTCAAGCCCTTCCGCAGCTCGAGCGGTCTCGCGTAGACGCGCGGCAGGGCCCGCTCGCGCTCGCCACGCAGCCGCTCGTCCACCAGGCGCGCGAAGGAGGCGTAATAGTAGCCGACCACCACGGCGGCGGCGATCGCGGGGATGCCCAGCACCAGCGACGCCCACCAGGCCCACTTCGGGACCCGGCGCCGGCCGCGGCGGGTGCGTGGCGAGGGCTTCTTCTTCGTGTCCCTCACGGAGCTCCGACCAGACGGGGGCGAGACGGGGAGTATTCTACCCGCCTTCGCCCCTCGGGCTCCGGCGGGCACGCGTCAGATCGTCAGCGCCCAGTGCGTGCCCATGTCGATGGGCAAGTCCTCGCGCAGGCGGTCGACCAGGGCGTCGCCGTAGCGGTTCAGGAAGTACACCTGGGCGACGACCCGCTCCTGGGGCTCGCCCTCGGGGAACGCCAGGCCCCGCGTCCGCGCGAACTGCCGGCGCAGCGTTTCGTCGCGCCGCTTGGCCGCGTGGATGATCTTGTCGTGCAGCGTCCGCAGGTCGTGCTGCATCTTGCCGAGCGTCGAGCGCGCGGTGCGCTCGAGCGTCGGGTCGACGGCCGGCACCGCCTCGACCAGCCGCCCCATCCGCTCGTCGATCGCGGCCGACGCGTCGCGCAGCGCCTCCTCGACCGAGGCCGGCAGCTGCGCCTCGAGCAGCCGGTTGAGCGCCGCTTCGTCGTCGGCCTGCAGCGCTTCGAGCGGCAGGTCGTAGCGCGCGAGGAAGCGGGCCCCCGCCGAGTCGAGGAGCGTCGCCGTCGCGCGCGGCACGAACAACGGCTCGGGCACGCCGAAGCGCTCGTAGATCGGCTTGAGCTGCGCGAGGTACGCCAGCTCGTTCGGCCCCGCGACGTAGCAGACCGTGGGGAAGAGGGCGTCCTGCACGATCGGGCGCAGCAGGACGTTCGGGCTGAACGACGCCGGCTCCGACACCGCCTCCCCGCGAAGCGTCCCGGGCGGCACGGTCTCGAGATCGCCGATTACGAACTGCCCGTCACGGTAGTGGATCGTGCGGCGGATGCCGTCCAGGCGGAAGAGCGCCACGTTGTCGGCGTGGGGCACCACCTGCGCGTGGTAGCCGCGCTCGACAAGCGCACGGCCGGTCTCGAGCGCCAGCCGAGTCGACTCGCCGGGCGACTCCAGTTCGCGGGCGAAGACGCCGGCCGCCAGCGGCTTGGCCTCGGGGTCGGAGGCGTCGTAGACGACCAGGCCCAGGCGCCCGAGCAGCGACTCGAGCCAGCGGCCGAACGCCTCCGACATCCCGAACCCGGGCTGATAGGCGGCCGACAGCCGCTCGAGCGTCTCGTCGGTGAACTCGGTGGCCGGAAGGGTGGACCGGAGGATGTCGACCGCGGCGAAGATCGAGGGGTCGAGCCGCACCGAGGCCACCGGCCCCTCGCCCGCACCGAGCGGCGTGCCGAGCGACACGGTCTGCAGCCGCATCTCGCCGTCCAGCACGCGGCACGCGTTGACCTCGTTCCAGTCGTGATCCTCCGCCTCGATCCAGAAGACCGGGACGGCCGGAACGCCCACCTCGCCGGCCACGCGGGCCGCCACCTTGATGGCGGTGACCGCCTTCAGCAGCGTGTAGAGCGGCCCGCCGAACAACCCCGCCTGCTGGCCCGTCACCACCGCCACGGCCCGGGCATCCGACAGCGTCGCGGCCGCCCGGCGCGCCTCGGGCGGCGCCTGGCGGCGGTCCTGCTGCGCCGCAATCACCGCCGCCAACCGCTCGCGGTCGCGGGGATGCTGCCCGGCGCGCTTGGCTGCCTCCCGCCACGCCGCCAGGTCGGCGGGGTTGCCCGCGAAGAACGGGGCGAGCCGTTCGAAGTCGTACGCGTAGTCGGCCGCGAGCGGCCGGACCCACGGCAGGCGCCTGATGTCGATCGGCACGCGACGCGACGATGTGGAGGGACGATCGGGGTCGGGTTGCACCGGTAGCCTACTCTCTCAGGATGCTCGCGCGCATGTCAACTGCCGCCGGCCCTTGGTCGCGGCGCCCTTCAATGCTAGCATCAGGTGGGGCTTCGACCGGGAGCCGGCGCTGACCAGGGACACGACCGTCTCATCGACGCCGCCCGCTGGCTTCGGGCGTTTTCGCGTGGTTCACCAGTTGGGAGCCGGCGTGCTCGGCCCGGTGTTCCTTGGCGTCGATCCCGAGGGCGACCGCCAGGTTGCCATCAAGGCATTCCCCCTCGACATCACCCCCGAGCGGGCCGCGACGCTTGCCGCCGCGCTCGACCGCCTCGTCGCCACGCCCCTCGGCCATCCCTCGCTCGTCGCGCTGATCGCCGCGGGCGCCGAGGGCAGCACCGCGTACCTCGTGCAGGAGTACGTCCTCGCCGAGTCGGTGGATGCGGCGGTGCGCGAGTACGGTCCCGCTCCGGTACCCGACGCGCTCCGCCTGGTCGGGCAGCTGGCCGGCGCACTCGACTTCGCCGCGGTCGCCGGCGTGCATCACGGCGCGCTGCACCCGCGCGACGTGCTCGTCGCGCCCCACGAGGTGCGCCTGACGGGGCTTGGCATCGCCGGCGCCTTCGAAGAGGTTGGGCTCCGGGTGACGCCCCGGCGCCCTTACGCGGCGCCCGAGCGCCGCGAGCGCGCCGACTGGGGAACCCCGGCCGACGTCTTCTCCCTGGCGGCGGTCGGCTTCGAGCTGCTCACCGGCCGGCGGCCGGGCAGCGTCGAGGCGCTCGCCGCAGACGCGCGATCGATCCCGTCGCCCGACCCCTCCGCCCTCGCCGAGGTGTTCGCGCGCGCGCTGAGCCCGCGACCCGGCGACCGGTACCAGACGGCGCTCGCCTTCGCAGCAGCGCTGAGGCAGGCGCTCACGGGCGAGCCGATCGAGCGGCCCGAGGCGGCGCCGCCTGCCGTCGCGTCCGCCGCGCTGGTTGCGGCAGCAGGCGCGGCAGCCGCGGGCGAAGAGGGCGAAGGAACAGACGAGGCAGCGGAGGGGGAAGAGACAGAAGGAGCAGGCGAGGCAGCCGCGGGCGAAGAGGACGAAGGAACAGACGAGGCAGCGGAGGGGGAAGAGGCAGAAGGAGCAGACGACGTAGGGGCAGGACTCGAGCCAGCCGCAGGAGAGGAGGCAGCCGCGCAGGCGGAGGCCTTGTCCGCGGTACCGCCGGAGCTGGAGGTGTTCCAGTCCGAGCCGGCGCGGGACGCCGTCGAGACCCGCTCGCTGGAGTTCGAGGCTGGGCAGGGGGGCGAGGTTGCGGCCGCGGTCGCGCCGCCGCAAGAAGACCTCGCAGCGGGAGAGCCGGAGATCCGCAACGAGCCGGCACTCGAGGCCCCAGCGGCCTTGCCCGACGCGCCAGTCGAGGCGCCAATCGACGAGTTGCGCTCCGCGGAGGAGATTTCCCCGCAGGTGGCCGTCCCCGAAGGCCCGAGCGAGCTGGGAGGGGAAACCGAGCCAGCGGCGATGGCCGCTCCGCTGCTGCCGCTCGAGGTCGAACCCGAGAGGCCGTCGCTCCCGCTCGAGAAACGCGGCGCAGCCGAAGCCTGGGAATCGCCGCCGATCGAGAAGCGCAGCGCAACCGAAGCCTGGGAGCCGCCGCCGATCGAGGAACGCACCGCCGAGGCCTGGCAGGTGACGCCGCCGCCCGCGCCTCCGTTCGTGCCGGGCCATCCCGTGGCGCCGCCGGGTGTGCCCCGGCGGGAGGCCGTGATGATGCACCGTTCGCGGCGGTCCGGGTTCCCGCTCTCGTCGTTGCTCGCGATGCTGCTCCTGGGGCTGGCGGCCGGGTTTGCCGGCGGCTACCTGGTGGGGCGGGGCGAACCGGGTGCCGGCGGGTCGCCGCCGGCAACCGCGACCCAGCCTGCCAGCGATGCGGGGTCCTCCGAGGCGCCGCCGACCGTCGTGGATCGTCCCGAGCTGGCGACGCCCGGTGCCGCCGGGGACCGTCCGGCCGGGAACGGTGCGGAAGCGGCGCCGCGCGATGAGGCGCGGGCCGACGAGCCGCCGCCGCCCGCCGTGCCGCGTCCAGCGGAGGCCGCTCCGCGGGCTGCCGCGTCGCGCCCGGTGCGCACGCCGGCGCAGTCCGCCGGCGGACGCGACGAGCCGGAGGGCCCCTTCGAGGCGCCCCTTTTGGTGATCTCGCGCCCCGAGGGGGCGCTGGTGAGGCTGGACGGCCGGCCGGTCGGAAAGACGCCGTTGCGGCTCACCGCGATTCGCGCCGGCGCGCACGTCGTCCGCCTCGAACTGAGCGGGTACCTGCCCTGGACCGCGGCGATCCAGGTGGTGTCGGGTGCCCAGAACCGCGTGACCGCCTCCCTCGAGCGGAGGCCCGGGGGCATTGAATAGATTGGACAGCATCGACGGGTCCTGCGCGACACTCGCGCTCGAGGACGGAACCTGCTACCGCGGCGTCGCGTGCGGCGCCGAAGGCCTGGCCGGCGGCGAGGTCGTGTTCAACACGAGCATGACCGGCTACCAGGAAATCCTCACCGATCCCTCCTACAGCGGCCAGATCGTCACGATGACGTGCCCACAGATCGGCAACTACGGCACCGCGGAGGCGGACCACGAGTCCGAGGCGCCGAAGGCGGCCGGGTTCATCGTGCGCGAACTGTCGCCCATCGCGAGCAACTGGCGCTCGACCGCCACGCTCGGCGACTACCTGGCCCGCCACGGGATCGTCGCGATCGCGGGCGTGGACACGCGGGCCCTCACGCGGAAGCTGCGATCGTCGGGCGTGATGCGGGGGGTGATCGCGACCGGGCGGCACGAGACCGAGGAACTGGTCGCCCGGGCCCGCGCGCTTCCCTCGATGGAGGGCGCCGACCTGGTGCGGGAGGTCAGCTGCGCGGCGCCGTTCGACTTCGAGCCGTCGGGGGGC
>DAOPQX010000189.1:0-6679 GCA_035348395.1 Vicinamibacterales bacterium
AGGTGTCGTAGAAGAACTCCTCCTCGCGGCTCCACTGCACGCGCACCGGCTTCCCGGTCAGGACCGCGAGGCGCGCCGCCTCGAGCCCCTGCATCGACGCCGACTTTCCACCGAAGCCGCCCCCGACGTACGGCGTGATGACGCGCACCTTCTCGGGTGGGAGCTTCAGGGCCTGCACGATCTGGCTCTTGAGCGGGAACGGGGTCTGCGTGCCGGCCCAGACCGTGACCTTGCCCCCTTCGACAGCGGCGACCGCCGCGTGCGGCTCGATCGGTGCGTGCGCCACGTAGCTGTCGAGCCAGGTGCGCTCCACCATCTGCGCCGCCTGTGCCTCTCCCTCGGCGAGCGACCCGCCCTCGGCCGCGGTTCGCGGCGCCGGCGCGGCCTTGACCAGGTGGTCGAAGATCGTCCGGTCGTCCACCGGCGGGTCTTGTCGGACGAACTCCGACTTCACGTCTCCCAGCGCCCGATCGGCCTCGTCCCAATGGGGGTGCAGCACCGCGACGAGGTCGTCGTCTTGCACGACGGTCACTCCGGGGCGCTTCTCCGCCGCCGAGACGTCCACGCTGGCGAGCCGGGCCCCGTGAGCGGGCGGGCGGAGGAGGCGCGCGTGCAGCGCACCGCCGGGCGGGACGATGTCGCCGGCGAAGCGGGCGGCACCGGTGACCTTCTCCACGGCGTCGCGCCGCCTGGCCGGCCGTCCCACGATCGTGAACCGCTCGACCGGCTCGAGCGCCGGCTTGGCGCCCAGCCGCCGCTCGATGCGCCGCCCCTCCGTGAGCTGCGCGTAGGTGACGCGCGCCGCGCGGTTGTCGCGATCGCTGACGACACCGTCGGCCACCACGAGGCGCTCGGCGGGAACCTGGAGGCGCTCGGAGGCCATCTGCACGAGCACGGCGCGCGCCTCGGCCGCGGCCTCGCGCAACAACGGGCCGAACTGACGAATGGTCAGCGACCCGAAGGTGCCCATGTCCCACGGGCAGAGGTCGGTGTCGCCCAGCACCACGTCCACCGAGGCGAGCGGTACGTCGAGCTCCTCGGCCAGCAGCTGCGCCAGCGAGGTGGCGGGCCCCTGGCCCATCTCGATCTTCCCGGAGAAGCAGGTGACGCGGCCGTCGGCCTTGATGTGGAGGTAGGCGTTGAGATCGGTGGGGTAGCCCTGCCTGCCCGTGGGGAGACGGGCCGGCTCCTGCAGCGCCTCGGGGGCTTCGGCGAGGAAGAAGACGAACAGGCCGGTGGCCTTGAGGAACTCCCGGCGATCGGGCAGAGGGGGAGTCATCGCGCGCCGCCTCTCATCGCGGCGCCGGCCTGCTCGACCGCCTGCAGGATCCTGACGTGGGCGCCGCAGCGGCACAGGTGCGGGTCGAGGGCCTGCACGATCTCGTCGCGGCTCGCGCGCGGGTTCTTCTTCAGCAGTGCGTACGCGCCCAGGATCATCCCGGGCGTGCAGTAGCCGCACTGGAACGCGTGGTGATCCACGAAGGCCTGCTGCACCGGGTTGAGGCGATCGCCGTCGGCGAGCCCCTCGATGGTCAGGACGCGGCGGCCGGCCACCTCGCTGACGCGCGTGGCGCACGACCGCACGGGCTCGTCGTCCAGCAGCACCGTGCACGAGCCGCACACCGCCTGGCCGCAGCCGTACTTCGTGCCGGTCAGGCCGAGGTCGTCGCGCAGCACCCAGAGCAGGGCGCGGTCGGGATCGACCTCCACCCGTGCCGGCTTGCCATTGAGCGTGAAGGACACCACGGGCATGTGTGCGCTCCAGGTGGGGGCTGGGAATCGGTGGGCAGCAGTATACCGCCCTCCGCCCTCCCTTCTGCTACACTTCGCCGACCCCCCCGTCGCCCCCGGAGAGATCCCATCCCTATGCGAACGCGAACCGTCTTCCTCGTGGCCCTTGGATTGGCCTGCTCGTCGATCGCGCCGCTCGCGCAGATGCCTCCGCAGCAGCGGCTCACGCCGGCCGAGGTGCAGAAGGCGCTCTGCCTGGTGGAGAAGCCCCAGCCCGTGCCGCAGAAGTACAAGGTGGGCTTCGACGCCATCACGCCGCGCGCGACGATGGCGATGCTGGCCTACGTCGCCTCCGACGGCATGGAAGGCCGCGACACGGGCAGCCGCGGGTACGCCCTGGCTTCCGAGTACGCCGCCTCGCTCTTCAAGATGTGGGGCGTCGCCCCGGCGGGCGACCTGCCGCCCGCGGTGCCGCCCGGCCGCGCGATGTTCGGCGCGGCCGCGCCGCAGGCCCCGCCCGAGCGGTCCTACTTCCAGGACATCACCTTCAAGGAAACGAGCGACGTCCGCAGCGCCCTGACGGTGGAGACCCGCAGCGGCGAAGTGGTGAAGTCGCGCACCTTCACGGCAGGTCTCGACTACCAGGCAGGTACCGGCGCGGCCGAGACGATCTCGGCGCCGGTGGTCTTCGCCGGCTTCGGGATCAGCGAGGCGTCGATCGGCTTCGACGAGTTGAAGGGGCTCGACCTTGCCGGCAAGGTCGTCCTGGTGATCTCCGATGCGCCGGGCAGGAACGACCCGAAGTCGCCCTTCCAGGTCAAGGAGCTGAAGGAGAAGTACTTCCCGCCGCCTGACGCGGCGCGCGCCAGGATGATCCGGCGGATGATGGGGCAGGGAGGCGGGTTCGACAAGCTCGCCGAAATCGCCAAGCTGAAGCCGGCTGCGATCCTGGTCGTCTCCAGCGACCGGGCCGACTCGCAGATCTACAACGAGTTGTCGGCGGTCAGGACGCCAGGCGACGACCGGCCCATCATCGATCGGCCGCGCACGCGGCTGTCGCTGGCCGGCGACGCGGGCGGGCCGATGGCCGCGATGATGGGAGCCGGCGCGACCTCGGTCTCGATCACCCGCGAGATGGCCGACGCGATCCTCGCCGGCACCGGCAAGACCATCGACGAACTGCAGCGCGCGATCGAGACGTCGATGAAGCCCTCCTCGACCGGCCTGCCCGGCGTCACGGTGACGCTCGACACGACGTCGAAGACGAAGCTCGTGCGGTGCCGCAACGTGCTCGGGGTGATCGAAGGATCCGACCCGTCGCTCAAGAACGAGTATTTCGTCATCGGCGCCCACTTCGACCACACCGGCCGCGCCGGCGACTACATCTTCAACGGCGCCGACGACAACGGCTCGGGCTCGGTCGGCGTGATGGCGATCGCGCGGGCCATGGCGCTCAACCCCGTCAAGCCGAAGCGCAGCATCGTCTTCGCCCTCTGGACGGGCGAGGAGAAGGGGCTGCTCGGGTCGCGGTACTACGTGCGCCACCCGGCCTTTCCGATCGAGAAGACCGTGGGGTACCTGAACTACGACATGATCAGCCGTGCCTTCGACGGCCCGACGCTCGACCGTTCGACACGGCAGTACGAGGTGGACGGCACCGCCGAGCTGGTGAAGCGCATCCGCGGCGACCACTTCGCGACCGTGAACCTGACCGCGGGCACCGACTTCATCCCCCTCACGCGGGAGATGAACAAGTACGTCGGCCTCGACCTGGCGCTCCGCGAGAACCCGCCCGGCGTCGGGATGGGCGGGTCGGACCACGCGTCGTTCGCGTCGGTGAAGGTGCCGTACGTCTACTACATGACGGCGATGACGGCCGACTACCACCAGCCGAGCGACAGCGTCGAGAAGGTGAGCCCGGAGCTGTTCACCAAGGTCGTGCGGATGGGATACCTGACCGCGTTCGCGTACGCGGACCGGTAACGGCTGACTGGGGGCTGGCAGGCCGCGTTCCTCAGCGGCCTGCTACACCCCTCGCCCCACGCGCCGGGCGGGGTGCTGGATCGCGAGGAACGCGTGCCAGGCGTCGTGGTAGATGCGCTCGCGGGCGTACCCCTGGCGCTGCAGGACCGCCTCCTTGAAGTTGTCGTAGTCGATGTCGCGGACGGCCCGCGAGAAGGCCTCGACCACCTGCTCTCGCGGCGCCTGCGCGCGGAACCGGTAGTCGGCCGATTCGTCCTCGGCGATCGCGCCCAGCTCGGGCAGGTATCTCTGGCGGAGCGTTTCCAGGTCTTTCCGAGCCCGCGCTCTCACCGTGAGGGACCCGCGTTCCCGGTCCCACGCCTTCTCGACCACGCTGTAGAAGCCGAACGTCGTCACGAGCCACATGCGCGCCTCCCGGGCCGTAGGCAGGGTGACCGAGCGGTCGTTCGTCTCGCTGCGCGCCGCTATCATAGACCGACTTCATCTGAAGCGTGGCGGAGACAGCCTGGTGCAAGTGGAGGGGGCACCTTGCGCCCGCGCAGGCGGAGAACGGCAAGGTGCCCTTGACTGGGCCGAGGGCTACTCGAGGCGGTTGCGGGCGGCGATCAGCTTTTCCACGACCTGGAGGATGGCGGCCTCGGTGGCCTCGCCGAGGACCGTGTCACGGAAGTTGGACGAGCCGAACTCGATGTGCCCGCTCACCCGGTTGGCCCCGCCGCCGAGCAGCAGGCCGCTGCGGCTCGAGGTGGCGTCGCCCTTCGCGCTGGCCATGATCTCGCCGGTCGTCGTATCGATCATCCGGGCGGTGACGGCGACACTCGCCTTGCCCTTCTTCGTCCCGACGTCGCCGACGCCGAAGTTGCGGCGTCCGAGGACGCTGCCGCCAAACCGGGTGTTCTTGTCTTCCATCCCGAACTTGGTGACCGACCCCACGATGAGGTACTTCACCCCCAACGCCTTGCCGATCTTCACGACCTGGCCCTGGGAGGGATCGGCCCGGTCGCTGTTCGAGAAGTCCTGCTCGGCCAGCACGTCGCTGATGCGCTTGCGCTCGATGACACGGTAGGTCCCGTCCTCGACGAGGCCGTCCACGATCATGTCGGCGATCCCCTTGCCAATGTCCTGGTTGCCGCTCCACCAGTGCTGGATCGAGGCGAAGTCGAAGTCGAGCAGCGCCACCGTCGGGCGATTCGACTGGGCGGCAGCCGGGATGGCGAGCGTCAGGAGTGCGATCGTCAGGAGCAACCACGAACCCGGATGGAACCTGCGCATGCTTTCCTCCCGCTGAAGGTCACCGAAAGTCGTTACTAGCTCAGCCGTGGCAGCTTAGCCGGGGCCCTCGGGGGCCGTCAAGGCGGCCGGCGCGGCCGGCAGGGCCGGCGGCAGGGCCGATGGGGCCTGACGACTTATCGTCGGGAACGGGCTGGCCGGATAGGCCGTCTCAGCGCCTGGCCGCCGGCTTCCTCGCCTGCCGCTTCCTGGCCAGTTCCGGGGGTCGGCGAGCATCTTGATGAACACGCCGCCGACCATGCTGCGCGCCTGGAGCCCGGCGATGGGCGAGGGCGGCGAGCGCCGCGTACTTGGGGCCGCCCGCCTGCTCGAGATCCCGCATGAGTTCCTCGTCATACCGGCGGGCGCGCTCGACCATCGCGGGCCCCTCGGAGAGGGCTGTCCTCATGAGGGCGATGGCGTCGGCGCCGTTGCGGCGCCAGTAGGGCCGCAGCGTCACGCCTTGCCCCTTTTTCGCGTTGCCCGGGCCCGCGTGGGGGCGATAATCACCTGGGCTGTTCCACAACAACAAAGTTCGGGCGGGCGATCGCGTCGAGGAGCGTGGCCGAGTCCTCGATGGCCGAACGCCCCAGCTGCCGTGGCCTGCCCACGGCCAGGAGGAGTGTCATGAGCGCGATGCAGCAGACGGCCCGGCGGTTCTTCGAGGCGTGCGAGACGGGGAAGGGCTGGGCGGAGTGCCAGCAGTACTGCGTCCCGGGTGCCACGTTCGCGGCGCAGGCCGAGGCCCTGGCCGGCGTGAGCACGCTGGAGGCGTACACGGAATGGATGAAGGGACTCTTCACGCCGCTGCCGGACGGGCGCTACGACCTGCGGTCGTTTGCGGTGGACGAGGAGCGGCACCACGTGGTCGCGTACGGCGTCTTTCACGGCACGCACTCGGGCGAAGGCGGACCGGTTCCGCCGGCGGGGAAGCAGGTGGCGTCCGACTATGTCTACATCATGGAGTTCGATGGCGACCGGATTCGCCACATGACAAAGGTGTGGAACGACGCGGCCGCGCTGAAGCAGTTGGCGTGGATGTGAGGGGCGGGCGAGGCGCCCTCGTTACCAGGCGAGGGCGCCGACGGGCTGGATCGGCGCGTTGACGTTCTTCCGCCACTGGCGGAAGTTCTTCGCCGAGTTCAGGTAGCCGGTGCCGACGGCGAAGGCGGCGCGCTCGACGATCGAGGCGATGCGGATCAGCCGCTTGTGCTGGGGAAAGCGGGCGCTCAAGGCCCGCGTGGCGGCGTGGTTGATCGCGTTGTTGGCGGCGGAGTAGCCGAGGACGCGCAGCGAGACCTCGAGGTTGAGCCGGTGCCCGGTGGCGCGGGAGACGGGGCGGTCGTGAGGCAGGCCGGAGATCGTGTAGTGCGGGTTGGCTTCGACGTAGCCGGCGGCGAAGAAGCGCTGCGAGGAAACCCAGTCGAGCGTCTTGCCGATTTCCGAGGCGGCGGCCGGGGCGTAGGTGGTCGGGTCTTTGAGGACGTCGAGAGCGACGCCGCGGGCGTGTTCGGCGATGGACTGGGCGTGGGCAGGGGCGGCGGCGAAGGCGGCGAGGAGGACAGCAAGGATGGCGGTTCTCATGTGCGGTAGCCCCCGGGCCGCGCATCCCATTTGGCGGCCCTGCAACACCTAGCTCAAGTGCAAAGGTGTGCCCGTCGGCAAATATGCGAATTTCGGCCTGATTCCCGCGGAT
>DAOPQX010000189.1:6689-7020 GCA_035348395.1 Vicinamibacterales bacterium
ACCGTAGACTTTGGTCGCGTTAGTCAGGGAAGTCCGATTGGAGGCGAAGATAGTCTACCGCAGTTCGTCCGCGCCGGAGACTGTTCCCGAGTCGCATGCCGACCCAGCGGTTCGGCGATGCGGTGCAAAGAGGCGGCGCTGGCCGCCGGCGACAGTTCCGCGAGGGCCTGGCCGAGGCGAGCGGCGCCGTAGCTCGCCTATCTCACGGTGGTCCGTGCCGCTCCCTCCGAGGTCATCGAAAGAACGGTCCGTGCCGTGGCTGCGCATAGACCGCTCACTCAGCGGCGTTGACAGACAGAGGGTTGCGCCGCAGAGTTATGCGTGCCGTTGT
>DAOPQX010000190.1:0-7000 GCA_035348395.1 Vicinamibacterales bacterium
TCCCTGGTGGCGTAGTAGTTGTCGCCCCCGCCGAACTCCAGCACCCTCGTGGTGCGCGGCAGCCGCGCCGCATGCACCCAAGCCCCGTAGGTCGGCACCCGCGACCGGAGGTACTCGTCTGCGGGCTCGCGCCCCGCGACGACGCGGAGCGGCACCCCGCGAACCACGTGCGTGAGCCAGCCATCCCACCCTTCGCGGTTGCCTTCGTGCAGCGGGATGAACGGGGGGAGGTTGGCCAGCAGCAGCACGACCAGGGCCGCCGTGGCGACGGCGCGGACGTTCCTCGGAACCGGCGCGAGCAGGGCGCCGATCCCCTCGGAGGACAGCAGCGCCAGCGCGGGAACGATCGGCACCAGGAAGCGGATCTGGTAGCTCGAGATTGGCGAGGCCCAGATCGCAACGTAGGACACGACGAGGTACGCGAGCCACCCCGACGCCGCGGTGGCGCGCGCCCGCCAGGCCATCAGCGGCAGCGCGGCCAGGAAGATTGGGCCCAGAGCGCCCGCGCACCGCGCCTGGTACATCGTCATGTTCCACGGAAGGAGCAGCAGGTTCAGCGGTGTCCGCGGGAATCCCAGGCGGGCCTTGAACCCCGCAAGGCCCCGCTCGGCAGCCGCGTCCCATCGTTCGGGCGACGCGCCGAACAGGCCGAACATTTCCGGAAAGAACGGGTTTCCCGAGAGGAGCCAGCTCCGGAGATGCCACGGGACCGCGAAGAGCAGGCTGCCCGCCGCGAGGGCCGCGGTGACCAGCGCGGCGCGCCCGAACGACGTCGTGCGCCACAGCTGAACAAACAGCCCGAGCCCGACGATGGCCACGGCGACGAGGCCGAGGTGCTTGAGGGCGGCGCCGATTCCGAAACAGGCAATCGCGACGGCGAGCGATCGCCGGTCGCCCGACTCGAGGTAGACCAGCAGCGAGTACAGGCCGAGCGTCGTGTAGAGCGCCAGCGCGAGGTCGATGTATGCCGTGGTCGCCTCCCACAGCACGGTCGGCACGGTGACGGCAATTGCGACTGCGAGCCACGGCGACGAGCGGGGGAGGAAGCGCCCCGCGAACCTCCAGACGGCGAGCGCGACGAGCGGCAGGCAGACGAAGTGGAGCAGCTTGGCGCCGACCGCGCCCCCGAGCACGAGTCCTGCCCCGAACAGCAGTTCCCACGTCATCGGGTAGAGGGAGACGAACTCGTGGGGAACGTCCACCAGTGTTCCGTGCTGCAGGTACACCGCGGGAAGCTGCAGGTGGTACCAGAGCGCGTCGTACTCCACCTCGGGCGCGAGCGCCGGCACCAGGGCCAGGACCATCGCGATCGCCGTCACGACGATCCACGCGAGCGCGACCGTGCCGGCTGGCGCTGGTGAAGAGGGCTTGATCGCGGAATGCGGCGAGGCATGCCGTCGCCGGATTGTGCCGCGCGCCAGCCAGGCGGCGCCGCCGAGCAGGACGGCCGCCAGCGTGGCGACGACCGCGCGTGGACGGTACCAGCCGAGCGCGCAGAGGGCGAGCCACAGGTACGACAGCGCGCCGAATCCAACGGCGGTGCGAAACAGCAACCGGTCGGCCCAGTGGCCTCCGCGCCACTTCAGCAGGCCGAGCAGCAGGGCGCCCGCGAGGTAGGCGGCCAGGACGACGACGGCAGCGGCGGCGACGCCCCGGAGGTTCCGGGTCACAGCCTCGCCAAGCCACGGGAGGATCCGGCCGGCAACGGGACGGGGCCATGCGACTGCCAACAGGGCGGCGGCGCCCAGCGCTCCCAGCGCCGCAAGCGGCGTCACGCGCCAAGGTCGCGAGTGGACCGGCAGCCCGGGTCTCGCCCGCTGCAGCAGCGTCAGCACGACGGAGGCGACGCTGATCGCGAGGCCCCAGGCGCCGAGCGCCGGAACCAGCTCGTACCACCCGCCGTCCGGGATCCAGGCCGGGGGCCCTTCGAGCGCCAGCGCCCACGCCCGGCGGTAGTAGACTCCGACGACGAGCATGAACCAGGCGGTGAAAGCCGCCAGCGCGAGACGGACGAGGCCCGGCCGGCTGACGGTTGGTGACACCTCAGTTCTCCCGGGCGCCGCTCCTCAGCATCCCCCAGCAGAGCCCCAGCGACACTGCCGCCATCACCGCGAACATCAGGATTCGCTGGCCGCCTCCCGGTACGTTCCGCGTGGCCATCGACACGTCCATCCCGATGAGCGCGAGGTCCATCAGCACGGCGAAGGTGAGCATGACGGGTACCAGCCAGTAGCCCAGCCTCCTGCCGCGCAGCAAGGCCACCCCGCCGACCACGAAGGCGGGCAGCACGATGCCGACGTCGAGCACCTGCACTGGGTTCGTGATGAGGCCGACTTCGGCGAGGGTCTCTGGCGCCCGGCCGGCGGCGATGGCCGGGATGATCTCGGCGAGCCAGAGCGTGTAGAACGCCAGGCCGAGGAACACGGCGAAGGCGCCCGCGGCGCGGCTGGCCAGGCGGCCCGGCGACAGCCAGGACCTCCGGTCGCCGCGGCTATACGAGACGACGAGGTTCACGAGCGCGTAGAACCCGGCGCCGAGCGCGACGCCGTAGACGAGAAACAGCTGGTTGAAGTGAACGGCGAACGCGTAGAGGACGAGCGAGTACGTGGTGTAGGCGGTTGCCCCGCCCATGACGAGTGCCGCGCGGCGCGACCCGCGGCGGGCGAGCAGCGCCGAAAGGAGCAGCACGGGCACGACCACGAGAACGTCCACCCAGTCCTGGCCGAGGCCCTGCGCGGCCCATGAGGCCGTCTCGCGCGCGTACGCGGCCGGCAGCACGATGTTGCCCACCGAGGCGGCGGCGAAGAGAACGGCCAGCGCGAACACCAGGTAAGCAGCCGTGTCGAGGGGGTCGCGCGAGGTCGTCATGCCGGGCGAATTGTACCATCGGCCGCCGGTGCAGCCTGTGCGCGTGCGGGCGTCGAGCGTTCCAGCAGGCTCGGGCTGGTGATACGCTACCTCGGCCTCGCGGCTGGCCGAAGGGCCAGGTGGGCCGCTCGTGGGCAAGAGAGGGGGACACGGTGAATCTGGCCGGGCCGAGACGCACGCTTGCGGTGGTGCTCTTCGTGGTGGGTTGGGCGACCCACGCGCAGGCAGCCCTGGTCGTCCGGAACCTTCACGTCGAGTACAGGACCACGCCGCTCGGGATCGACGTCCGCGAGCCGCGGTTCGGGTGGCAGGTGCACGCCACCTCGGGCGAGCGCGGCGTCACGCAGGCGGCGTACCGGCTCGAGGTGCGCGGAGCGGGCGGCGCCCTCGTCTGGGACTCGAAGAGGGTTGGGAGCGCGGACTCGCTCGGCGTCACCTACGGCGGCGCGCCCCTGCAGGCCTCGACCCGTTACACCTGGACCGTGACCGTGTGGACCGGTGCGGGGGAGGAGCTGACCGCCAACTCCTGGTTCGAAACGGGGCTGATGGACAGCAAGCCCGGCGCTCCCGCGTGGGGCGGGGCGGAATGGATTGGGGGCGGCGACGAGGACCTGGTGCTCTACTCGCCCTACCTGGCAATCTTCCACGTGAGCTACCTGGTGGCCATCGCGCCGGGCAGCACGTCCGCGAGCTTCGTGTACGGGGCGAACGACTCGCGCCTGATGGACCGGTACAAGAACGTCTCGCAACTCGAGAACGCCCGCGACCACAGCTACATCAAGCTCGAGCTCGACGTCTCGCGGGTGGACGGCTCGCGCGACGGCAAGGCGAGGCTTCACGTCTATCGCGCTGGCTATGCCCCCGCCGACGATCCGGCGCGGCCCTTCAAGACCTTCGAGATCGACACGGCCCTCGTCAACCAGGCGAACAAGCACGCCGAGCACGCGGTCGCGTTCCGCAGCGCCTTCGGCCAGATCTGGCTGAGCGTGGACGGCAGCGCGGCGTTTGCCGGCGCCCCCGCGCCGGCGACCCAGAATACGGCGGGATGGACGGGGCGCAACACCGCGCCGAATGCCGTGAACCTGAACCCGATGGGGCAGGGCGGCGACTACCTGCCGTTCGGCCTGCTGTGCGACATCGGGTTCTCGGCGGGCCCGGGACAGGGCGCCACCTTCCGCGAGGTGATCGTTCGCAACGATCGGGCGCCGGCGAACGTCCTGTTCCGCGAGGAGCTGGCCGGGCCTGTCTACGACGGCATCTTCGCGGACGCTCCGGCCCGGTCGGGCTTCTCGGTCTCCGGCGGGAAGTACGTGCTGTCTGGTGCGGACGAGGGTGTCTTCCTGGTGCGCGACCCGAGCCGGAACTCGATGCCGATGCTCAGGACCACCTTCACGACGCCGCGCAAGGCGGTCGCGTCGGCGCGGCTCTACGTCACCTCGCGCGGCATCTACGAGATGTTCCTGAACGGTCAGCGCGTGGGCGACGACTACTACAACCCCGGCCTCACGCAGTACAACGTCACCCACCTGTACCAGACCTACGACGTGACCAGGCTGATCGTGCCGGGCAACAACGCGATGGGCGCGATGCTGGGAGAGGGGTGGTGGAGCGGGCTCCTCAGCTTCGGCAGCATCCGGAACCACTTCGGGGACCGGCAGTCGCTGCTCGCCAGGCTGGTGGTCACCTACCAGGACGGCACGTCCGACACCGTCACGACCAACGATCGCACCTGGAAGTACTACGGGCGCGGTCCCCTCGTCTACGGCAGCCTCGACTTCGGCGAGGTGTACGACGCCTCCCGCGAGGCGGTGGTATCGGGGTGGACGAGTGCCGGCTACGACGACTACGCGTGGAAGCCCGCGGTGGTCGTCCCGCTCGAGGGAACCACCTTCTCGGGAGTCGAAGCCGGGCGCGGCGGCGTGCCGGGAACCAGCTTCAGCTTCGACCGGCTGTCGCTCGTGGGGCAGATCGGGGAGACGGCCGGCGTGTTCCGCGTGCTGACCGCCAGGAGCGTGAAGGAGGTCAGGCCCGGGGTGTTCGTCTACGACCTGGGGCAGAACCTCGTCGGCGTGCCGAGGATCACGATCGACGACGGCCGTGCGGGAGCGAAGCTGACGCTTCGCTATTCCGAGATGCTCTACCCCGACCTGCAGGAGTCAGGCAAGAACGTCGGGATGATCATGACCGAGAACTACCGGGCGGCGCTCAGCCAGGACGTGTACACGATGAAGGCGGGCCGCCAGGTGTTCCAGCCGCGCTTCACGTCGCACGGCTTCCAGTACGTCGAGATCACGGGCATCGATCGCGCGCTTCCGCTCTCGGCCGTCGAGGGGGTGGCGATCAGCTCGATCCGCAGCCTCACCGCCGAGTACCGGACGTCGAGCGAGAAGGTGAACCGGCTGTGGTCGAACCTGGTCTGGTCGAACGCGGGCAACTTCCTCACGATCCCGACCGACTGCCCGCAGCGCAACGAGCGCATGGGGTGGTCGGGCGACATCAACGTGTTCTCGCGGACCGCGACCTACGTCTCGAACGCCGATCAGTTCCTCACGAGGCACATGCAGGCGATGCGCGACGTCCAGGCACCGAACGGGCGGTTCACCGACATCGCCCCGGTTGGCGGCGGCTTCGGCGGCGTCCTCTGGGGCAGCGCCGGCATCGTCGTTCCCTGGGAGACGTACCTCCAGTACAAGGACCTGCGCCTGCTCGAGACGCACTACCCGGCGATGGCGGCGTACGTCGACTACCTCGAGACAACGATCGATCCGAAGACCGGCCTGAGCCGGGACGCGCAGCTGGGCGACTGGCTGGGGCCGCAGAACAACGCGCTTGGAACGGCGTTCCTCGTCACCGCCTACCACGCCTACGATCTCGGGATCATGGCCAGGGTGGCGGAACTCCTGGGCAAGCCGGGCGACGCGGCCAGGTACCGCAGCCTGTACGAGAAGCGGAAGGTGTTCTTCAACGGCACCTTCGTCAACGCGGAGAAGACGCTGGCCACTGGCGGCGCGTTCGGCGGGTTCGGCGGCGGGGTCGGCCCTGCGAAGCCGCCCGAGTTCCGGGTGGCCGACACCCAGACCTCGTACGCGGTGGGTCTCGGCATGCACCTCTTCGACGCTGCCATCGTGCCGGACATGATCGCGAACCTCGCCGATGCCGTGGCGCGCGAGAACAAGGACGACGACGGGGTGGTGCGGCCGAAGTACTCGCTGATGACCGGGTTCATCGGCACCGCCTGGATCAGCAAGGCGCTCTCCGCGAACGGCCTGAGCGAGCTGGCCTACCGGCTGCTCCTGAACGACCGGTACCCGTCGTGGCTCTACGCGATCGACCAGGGCGCGACGACGATCTGGGAGCGTCTCAACGGGTACACCGTCGAGAACGGGTTCGGCGGGAACAACAGCATGAACTCGTTCAACCACTACTCCTTCGGGGCCGTGGGGCAGTGGATGATGGCCCACTCGCTGGGCATCGAGCGCGGCGAGCCCGGCTTCGGAGAGTTCGTCCTGCAGCCCGAGCCCGACCCGACCGGCACCATGACGTTTGCCGAGGGCTACTACGACTCGATGCCCGGCCGGATCGTCAGCGCCTGGAAGGTGGCCGGGCCGGTTCTGACCTACCGGGCCACCGTGCCTCCGAACACTGCGGCCACGCTTCGCCTGCCCACTTCGTCGGCCGACTCGGTGAGGGAGGGTGGGGTCAGCGCGCAAAGTGCGAGGGGGGTGGCCTTCGTAAAGTACGAGGACGGGAAGGCAGTCTTCAGGCTGGAGTCGGGAACCTACGAGTTCACGGCGAGCCGCTGAGCGGCGATGTTGACCTACGTGCTCTTCGGCATCAGTTACGGGTTCGCGGCGGCAGCCCAGCCCGGGCAGCTGCAGGCGTATCTCATCTCGCGCGCGGTGTCGCACGGCTGGCGGCGCACGCTGCCCGCCGTCTTCGCGCCGCTCCTCAGCGACCTCCCGGTGATCATCGTCGTGCTGCTGATCCTGACGCGCGTGCCGCCGGCGATGGTGAGCGCGCTGCGGTTGGCCGGCGGCGTCTTCCTTCTCTACCTGGCCGGGGAGGCCATCCGGCGCTGGCGGGCGCGCGAGGGGGGCGATCTCCATCCCGACGTGCCGGCGCACCGGACGTT
>DAOPQX010000191.1:0-6978 GCA_035348395.1 Vicinamibacterales bacterium
GAACTGTCGCCGGAACAGGAGCGCCTCCTCGCTCAGGGCCGATTCGGCGTCCGCGTCCGCCGCCGCCCGAGATCATCCGGAGGATCAGGAACAGGATGATCAGGCCGATGATGACACCGGGCCGGACCCCGCCGGGGGCGCGCCGTTCGGCTCGCACCGGGCGCACACCCTCGAGCGTCACGCCCCGGCCGTCGGCGATCCGTCCCACCAGGCGTTCGACGCCTGCAAGCAGGCCGGCGCCGTACTCGCCGCGGCGGAACGCGGGCACCATGTACTGGCGGCTGGTCTCTCCCGCGAAACCATCGGTGATGAACGGCTCGAGCCCGTAGCCCACCTCGATCCAGACGCGCCGGTCCTCGGTGGCCAGCAGGACGAGCAGGCCGTTGTCCTTTCCCTTCTCGCCGATGCCGCGACCGGCGTTCTCGAAGAGGCGGACCGCGTACTCCCGAATGTCGCCGTAGGGCTCGACGCTGCGAACGGTCGCCACCACGACCGCGTCGCCGGTGGCCGCCTGCAGCGAGCGGATCACCCGGTCCATCGCGTCGGCGCTGGCCGCGTCGACGACTCCCGCGAAGTCGTTCACCGGCCGGGTCAGTTCGGGCAGCGATTCCTGGGCACGCGACGGCGTAGCTGCCGCGAGCAGGAGCAGGACGAGGGCCGTGACACCGATCCGCGCCATGCAGCGGGACATCAGAGCCGATCCAGTGTTCGAGCGAGCTGCTCGATGGCCACGACGTAGCCCGGGAAGACGTGCTCCGCCTCGGACAGCGGGAGCGGCTGGCCGGCCGGGTGCGTGACGAGCGGGCGAAGCCCCGCCGCCGACGCCGGCAGGCCCTCGGCGAGGAAGGCGGCAATCTCGTCCGGAGTGCGCGGGTTGGCACCGTGCAGGCGCGCCACTGAAACGAGGAGCGCTCTCAGCGACGCGAGCGATCCTTCCACGAGCGCCGCCACCTCCTTGGGTGAACCACCCGCCTCGAGGTAGCCCTCGCGCAGGTGGACGAGGTGGCTTCGCGCCTGGGCTTCGCAGGCGCGGCGGAGGTCCTCGCGGCGAACGCTCAAGCCCTCGAGCAGTGGCTCGCCGGCGACCACCTCGTGGCGGGCGAGGATCTGGCTGAACTCCAACGGGAAGGCGTCGAGCGAGCGGACCAGTTCGGCCCGGCCGAACACGAGCGGCACGGCCAGCCCCGCCGCGGCCCACCCGGCCGCTGCCGGCGCCAGCCGGGCGAGATCGTCCGGCGTGAACGCCTCGATGACGGCGAGGGCGTGAACCACGTGGTCGTCGCCGGCGGCCGCCTCGTAGACGACCAGCGAATGCAGGCGCTCGCCCAGCACCTGCGACAGGTCGCCCCGCAGCCGGCTGACCGCCTCGTCCCGATTGAGCCGCTTGCCCATGTTCCTAGTCTACCCGCCCTCCGCCCTCCGCTCCCGCCTTCCGCCTCCCGTCCTTGCCGCGGCCATCACTCCCTCGGCGGCACCCTGAGCAAGGCGCGTGCGCGCCGGGTCGAAGGGCCGTCCTCCGCCTGACGTCCGTCCTGTAAAATGGGGGCGCCATGCAACTGCGCGAGCTGAAGGTCGGCTGCTTCGGCGGCGGCACGGGGCTGCCGAGCGTCCTCGGCGGCTTGAAGACGAACCCCTGGCTTCACGTCAACGCGATCGTCACCATGTTCGACAGCGGCGGCAGCTCGGGCGTGCTCCGCGACCAGCTTGGCGTGCTGCCGCCGGGCGACATCCTGAAGTGCACGCTGGCGCTCGCGCGCAACGAGTCGGAGGCGCGGCGGGTGCTGCTGTCGCGGCTGCCGACGCTCGAGCAGCACGAGCGGCTCGCGGGGCACACCGGTGGCAACCTCCTGCTCTCGATGATGGAGCGCCACAGCGGCGACTTCCTGGCCGCGGTGGACGGCCTGCGCGCGCTGCTGGGCTGCAGCGGCCGCGTCTGGCCCGCGAGTGTCGAGCAGGCCTCGGTCTGCGCGCGGTACGGCGACGGGACGACGACGAGCGGGGAGGTGGAGGTCGACGAGCTGCAGATCGAGGGGCGGCTGGTGCGCGAGGTGTGGCTCGAGCCGGTCCCGCACATCCACCCCGCGGTCGCGCAGGCGATTCCCGGGTTCGACGCCGCCATCATCGGCCCGGGCAGCTTCTTCACGAGCCTGCTGCCGCCCCTGATGGTGGCGGGGATGCGCGAGGCGCTGGCCGAGATGAAGGGCCCGATCCTGCTGGTCGCGAACCTGCTGACCGAGGGGCGCGGGATGAACGGCTTTACGGCCGGTGACGCGGTGCGGTGGATCAGCCGGGTCATCGGGCGCGACGTGGACGTGCTGCTGGTGAACACGGGCCGGCCCGAGCCGGAGACCCTGGCGCGCTACGCCGCCGAACACAAGCACCCGCTCCCGCTTGGCGATGTGCCCTCGTGCTGCGAGGTGGTCGAGGGGGAGTTCTGGGACGGCGAGATCGCCCGCCACTCGCGCCGCCGGCTCTCCTACGCGATCTGGGGCGTGCTGGCCCGCCGCCTGCTGCGCTGAGCTGCGGCAGAGGGTCGGTGAGCGGGTGACCCCGAACACCACGTGCTCGGCGGGGTTGCGGTAAGCTGCAGGTGATGGCCAAGCGCCCCCTTGCCGAGTACCGCGCCAAGCGCGACTTCTCGAAATCACCCGAGCCGTCCGGCGAGGCGAAGCCTTCGAGGAAGAAGGCCCGCCGCCGCTTCTTCTGCGTCCAGAAGCACCTCGCCAGCCACCTGCACTACGACTTCCGCCTCGAGCACGACGGCGTGCTGCTCTCGTGGGCCGTGCCGAAGGGGCCGTCGCTCGATCCGGCCGAGAAGCGGCTGGCGATGCACGTCGAGGATCATCCGCTCGACTACGGCGAGTTCGAGGGGGTCATTCCCGAGGGGTACGGCGCCGGCATCGTGATGCTGTGGGACAAGGGCACCTGGGAGCCGGAGGACGCCGACGTGGGTGCCGCCCTCGAGCGTGGCGATCTCAAGATGCGCCTGGACGGCTACAAGCTGAAGGGATCGTGGGTGCTCGTGCGGACGCGGCGCGACGAGGGCCGGAGCTGGCTGCTGATCAAGCATCGCGACGAGTGGTCGTCACCCGAGCTCGACATCCTCGAGTTCGCTCCCCTCAGCGTGAAGAGCGAGGGCGACTTCGCCGACATCCTCGCGCAGGACCGCCCCGACATCTGGATCTCGAACCGCCCCGCCCGCGGCGGCGAGGCGGGGGCCTTGTTCCAGAAGATCGTCGAGCGCGCGCTGGCGATCAAGCAGGCCCGGGAGGGAAAGGGAGCGCGGCCCGTCGACTCGGCACGCACGCGCCTCGCTCAGGGTGCCGCGGGGAAAAAGACGACCGCGGCAAAGGCGGGGACGAAACGGCGCTGAAGGCACGGGGCGGTCCGCGTCTCCCAAGGGCGGCGCCAGCCGGCTCCACGACTCGGTCGCCGACGCCGACTTCGTGGACCTGACTTCGCGACCTCCCGACTTCGTGGACTTCGCGACTTCGTGGACTGGCGAAACGCCGTGTCCGCTGTCCTCACTCCAGCGTGAGCAGCACCTGGTTCTTGCCGACGTTGTCGCCCTCGCGGGCGTCGAGCGAGGCGACGCGGCCGTCGCGCGCCGCCGGCAGGGTGTTCTGCATCTTCATCGCCTCGACGACGACAACTCCCTGCCCGCGCTTCACGACGTCGCCGGGGCGCACCAGGTAGCGCACGAGGAGGCCGGGCATCGGCGCCGTCACGACCGAGGCGTCGAGACTCGGGACCGTGGGCCGTCCCTGGGCGGACACCGCTCCCCGCTCGGTCGCCGGTCCTTCCTCCACCTCCACGCTGAAGAGATCCTCGCCAACCCGTACGCTGAACCGCCGCGGCCCGGACGTGGACGGCGCCGCGGACAGCTCGCCCTTCTTCGCCCGCTCGACGAGCGCCTGTTCGCGCGCCACGTCCTCGAGCGTGCGCGGGCGGGTCTCGGGCGGCGGCGCCTCGACACCGTACTTCCACTTGAGGAACCTCAGGCCCGTGGTGGGGTAGAGCGCGCAGCAGAGGACGTCGCCGACGTCTCGCGCCAGCCCGCGCGTGGCCTCGGCCGCCTTCTCCATCTCCGGGTCGAGCAGGTCGGCCGCCCGAACCGTGATCGGCTCTTCGCCGCGCTCGTACCCGGCCAGCGCCAGCCGCCGGACGTCGGCGTCGATCACCGCCGGCGGCTTCCCGTAGAGACCGAAGACGTAGTCTCTGACCTCGCGGGCGATCATCTTGTAACGGCCGAACAACACGTTCAGCACCGCCTGCGTGCCCACGATCTGGCTGGTCGGCGTCACCAGCGGCGGGAAGCCCAGCTCGCGCCGCGTGCGAGGCAGTTCCTCGTACACCTCCGGCAGGCGGTCGAGGGCGCCGGCCTGCCGCAGCTGGGCCACCATGTTCGAGAACATCCCTCCCGGGATCTGGTGCGAGAGCACGCCCGGGTCGATGATCGACAGCTTCGTGTCGTCGAGGAACTCCCGGTACTTCGGCGCGATCCGCTCGAGGTCGTCGCCGGCCCGCACGAGGGCGTCGAGGTCGAGGCCGGTGTCGCGGGCGGTGCCCGCCAGCGCGGCGACGATCGGCTCGACGGCGGCGTGCGAGGTGCGCAGGGCGAACGGCGCCACGCAGGCGTCGATGCCGTCGGCGCCGGCCTCGATGGCCTTCAGGAGCGTCATGTAGGCCATGCCGCTCGTGAAGTGCGTGTGCACGACGAGCGGAATCGCGATCTCCCGCTTGAGCGCCCGGACGAGCGTGTCGGCGTCGCCGGGCGAGAGCAGCCCGGCCATGTCCTTGATGCAGAGGCTGTCGGCCCCCATCCGCTCGATGGCGCGGGCCTTGGCCAGGTAGTACTCGACCGTGTAGACCGGCCCTCCGAGCGACCGCTCCGTGATCGAGTAGCTGAGCGCGCCCTGGACGTGCCTGCCGGCCGCCTTGATGGCCTCGAAGGCGGTGACGAAGTTCCGCTCGTCGTTGAGGGCGTCGAAGACGCGGAACACGTCGATCCCGCACTCGGCCGCGTGCGCCACGAACGCCCGCACCACGTCGTCGGCATAGTTCCGGTAGCCCACGAGGTTCTGGCCGCGCAGCAGCATCTGCAGGCGGACGTGCGGCAGGCGCTGCTTCAGGAGGCGGATGCGCTCCCACGGGTCCTCGTTGAGGAAGCGCGTCATCACGTCGAAGGTGGCGCCGCCCCAGACCTCCATCGACCAGAAGCCGATCCCGTCCCAGGCCGGCGCCAGGGCGGCCAGGTCGGCGGTCCGCACGCGGGTGGCGAAGAGCGACTGGTGCCCGTCGCGGAAGGTGAGGTCGGTGACGTGCAGCGGCCCGCCGGCCATTTCCATGAGGCCTCCGTCAAATGCTCGGGATACTATAGCCGACGGCTTGACCACCCCACTCTTCTCGTGGCTGCGTGAGGCCCCGGCGGCGTCGAAGCGGGCGCTGCTGGCGGCGTGCCTCGGGTGGGCGCTCGACTCGTTCGACGTCAACCTGTACGCGCTGGTGCTCGCCTCGCTGCTCGCCGATCTTGAGATGACCAAGGCGACGGCCGGGCTGATCGGGTCGCTGACGCTGGTGTCGGCGGCCGCCGGCGGCATCGCCTTCGGCCTGATCGCCGACCGCTACGGCCGCACGCGGGCGCTGATGGGGAGCATCCTCATCTATTCGCTGTTCACCGGCGCGTGCGGCCTGGCCCAGACCTGGTGGCACCTTCTGGTGTTCCGCGTGCTCCTCGGTTTCGGCATGGGAGGCGAGTGGGCGAGCGGGGCCGCGCTCGTCTCGGAGACGTGGCCGGCGGCGCACCGCGGAAAGGCGCTGGGGCTCGTCCAGAGCTCTTGGGCGATCGGTTTCGCGGCAGCCGCGCTGATGACCCACGTCGTGCTGCCGGCCTGGGGGTGGCGGGCGGTGTTCTTCGTCGGCGTGCTGCCCGCGCTGGCGACCGCCTGGGTGCGGCGCAGCGTCGAGGAGCCGGAGATCTGGCGGCACCAGCGCGAGGCGCGCGCCCGGGAAGGCGTCATCGCGCCAGAGGCCGTTCGTCCCGGGCTCGCAAGCATCTTCAGGCGGCCGCTGCTGCGCCTCACGGTGTTCGTCACGCTGATGAACGCGTGCACGCTCTTCGCCTACTGGGGCTTCACGCAGTGGGTGCCGGCCTACCTCGAACTGTCGCCGGAGAGCGGCGGCCTCGGTCTCGCCGGGCAGAAGACCACGCTCATCGTCGCCATGAACGTCGGGATGTGGTTCGGCTACGTGACCTTCGGCCTGGTCAGCGACGCGCTGGGCCGGAAGCGGATCTACGTCGCCTACGTGCTGGCGGCTGCCTGCTTCGTCATGGCCTACGCCATGGTCCGCGCACCGGTCGCGCTGCTGCTGCTCGGGCCGTTCGTTGGATTCTTCGGCGCCGGCTACTTCAGCGGCTTCGGCGCGGTGACCGCCGAGATCTACCCGACCCGGATCCGCGCCACCGCGCAAGGCTTCACCTACAACCTGGGTCGCGTCGCCAGCGCCCTGGCGCCCTTCACGGTGGGCTCGCTCGCGCAGTCGCGTGGCTTCACCGCCGCGTTCGCGACCGTCGCGCTCGCCTTCGTGCTCGCCGCCGTCGCCTGGATCTGGATCCCCGAGACCAAGGGCCGCGAGCTGGCGTAGGCGGCGGGGCCTGCCGGGCCCCGCGAAGTCCCGCGAGCCACGGCCCAAGCGAGCCCGCCCAGCGCCAGAGGAGGGGAGGAGGGGAGGCGGACGGCCTTCGGCCCCCAGCGGGCTTTGTGACAGAATTGGATGCCATGAAGCGTCTTTTCCTGTTCTCGTGCCTGCTTGGTCTCCTCGCTTCGCCGGTTGCCTCGTCGTCGCCGGCAGCTGTTCCCCAGGAGCCGGTCTCAACCCGTTCCGCCACGCCGGCACCCGCCCCGCGGCCGTCGCTCGTCGTCGTCCTCGTCGTGGACCAGATGCGCGCCGACTACATCGACCAGTACGGCGACACCT
>DAOPQX010000192.1:0-6859 GCA_035348395.1 Vicinamibacterales bacterium
AGCCCCTAGCCCCCAGCCCCCCGCCCCCAGCCCCTTGCTCCTCTTCTTCGCCTTTAGCGTCTCGATGCACTCGCGGACCGCGATGATCACCGACAGCCCGGGGTGCGCCAGCTCGCGGTGGATGACCTCCCGGTTCCGCTCCGCGTGGCGATGGTGCGCCTCGAGCACGTGGACGTGGGCCGGGTCCACGCCGAGGCCGAGGACCAGCGGCTCCAGCCGGGAGGACGGCAGGATGGTCGGCTGTCCTCCCGTCATTGCCGTCGTCTCGTTGTCGAGGATGATGAGCGTCATGTCGGTGTCGGCCTTTACCGCGTCCATCAGCGGCGTGACGCCGGAGTGCAGGAACGTGCTGTCGCCAATCAGCGCGATGGCCGGCTTGAGGCCGGCCTCGGCGGCCCCCTTCGCCATTCCCACCGAGGCTCCCATGCAGACGCACGACTCCACGGCGTTGTAGGGCGGCAGCGCCCCCAGCGTGTAGCAGCCGATGTCGGAGGTGATGGCCGAGGCCGCGCCGGCGAACTCGGCCACCGCCTTCTTGATGGCGTCGAACGAGTCGCCGTGGGGGCAGCCGGCGCAGAGTTGCGGCGGGCGGTTGGGCAGCGGCGCCCCGCCGGCGGCCAGCGACGGGCGGTCGGGCAGGCCGAGGGCGGTCCGCACCAGGTCGGGCGTCAGCTCGCCGTCGGGCGGCAGCTCGCCCGACTCCTTGCCGGCGATCGGCAGGGCGGGCGGCAGCAGCCCGCGCAACTGGCGCTCGAGGAACGGGTACCCCTCCTCGAGCACGAGCAGCCGATTCACGTGCGCCGCCAGCTGCCGCACCAGCGCCACCGGCGCCGGGTAGGCGCCGACGTGCAGGTGCGAGGGGCGCCAGCCAAGGTCGTCGAGGTTCTCGACGTAGTAGTTGCGGGCGATGCCGGTGGTGATCACCCCGAGGTCGCGCCGCGACGGGTTCAGCTCGAGGCGGTTCCAGCGGGCGGTGTTCGACCACTCGACGAACTCGCCCTGCCGGGCGAGCAGCGCCCTCCACTGCACGCGCGCGTTGCCGGGCAGCAGGATCCAGGAGGCCGGCGTGTCGGCCTTGCGCACCTCGTTCTCGGGCCGCGGCTCGCTCACCTGGACGACCGCCCGGCTGTGGGCCAGCCGGGTGACCAGCCGCAGCAGCACCGGGATGCGGAAGCGCTCGGACAAGTCGAACGCTTCGCGCGTCATCTCGTAGGCTTCCTGCTGGTTGGCCGGCTCGAGGCAGACGATGCGGGCGAACTCGGCGTAGCAGCGGCTGTCCTGCTCGTTCTGCGAGCTGTGCATCCCCGGGTCGTCGGCCGAAACGACCACCAGGCCGCCGTTGATCGAGACGATCGCCGAGTTCATGAAGGGGTCGGCGGCCACGTTCAGCCCGACGTGCTTCATGGAGGTCATCGCGCGGCGGCCGGCGAACGACACGCCGAGCGCTGCCTCGTAGGCGGTCTTCTCGTTGGCGCACCAGGCCGCGCGCGGCCCTCCATGCGTGCGGGCGCGACGGATCAGGTATTCGAGGATCTCGGTGGACGGCGTCCCCGGGTAGGCGTAGGCCGCCGTGAGGCCGGCGTGCGCGCCCGCGAGGGCGACGGCTTCGTCACCGAGCAGGACCATCTCGCTCATCTGTCAGTCTCCCGAGGGGGCCGTACCAAAAGCGTGAAGAACGTCACAGGGAGGGGGCCGTACCAAGAACGTGAAAGACTTCACGCTTTTGGTACGGCCCCCGGGGTGTGAGCGTGGTCAGCGGGGAGCGGCCGGGGCCAGGGCCCGCAGCGCCAGCTCGGGTGTCCAGTCGCTGCCGAACACGGTGACCAGCCGGCCTTCGGGGTCGATGACGGCCGTGCGCAGATTGTGGGTGATGTCGGACGCGTTCTTGGGATTGCGGATGATGTCGAGGCCGAGCCGGGCGCCAAAGGCGTCCACACGGTCGCGCGGGGCGGTGACGTACTTCCAGAGCCGGGGGTTCGCGCCCACGCGGGCGGCGTGCTCGCGCAGCACCGCGGGCGTGTCGAAGTCGGGGTCGAAGCTCACCGACAGCAGGCGTACCGGGTGCTTCGTCTCGCCGGCCTCGACGGCGCGCTGCACCGAGGCGAACTGCCGGTCCATCCGGGGGCAGAAGTCGGGCAGGGGACACCGCGTGTAGATGAAGGTGAGGAGAACGTTCGACCCGCGCAGCTCCGACAGGCGAAGCGCGCGGCCGTCCTGGTCGATGAAGGTCTCGTCGGGCACCATCTCGCCCGGATCGACGGGATCGACCGGGGGGCGGGCGGTCTCGGCCGGCTCCTCGAAGGGCGCCCATCCCGTCTTCTCGAGGCGCGACAGCCAGGCGTCCTCGCCGGTCACCACGAGCGTCCCCTCGACGAGGTCGCCAACCTGGCGGCCCTTCAGCAGCGCCGGGTCCTTCACCTTGAAGGGCATCGTCATCGCGGGCATGAAGCCGGGGATGTCGTCGTGCCGCATCGTGATCTCGGTGAGGTCGGCCTTCACGGCGAGGACATGGCCGGTGATGCGGTACTCGCGCCCCGGCGGTTCGGGGCTGCACCCCGCGAGCGGGCCCAGGGTCACCAGGAGCAGGGCGATGGCGGCATGTCGCATGGGGCGTCCGGGCCGGGAGGGGCGAAACGTTACTATGCTATCAGGATTTTGGGATATACTCTCGCAGCCAAGTGGAAGCCCGCCCGTTTGCCTGCGCATCCGTGTTCGGGCCGAGTGAGCTTTCCCGAGCGTGTCCCGAGCGCGCGGGCCCCTCGTCGTACCGTCAGTGTCGCGCAGATTACGCAGGAGTGAGTGGAAGCATGGGTCGGAGACTGTACGTCGGCAATCTTCCTTACAAGACCACGGACGAAGACCTGCGGGCGCTGTTCAGCCAGGCGGGAGGCGTGGACAACGTCCAGGTGATGCGTGACAACATCACCGGCCGAGCGCGGGGCTTCGGCTTCGTGGAGATGGTGACCGACGAGGACGCCCAGAAGGCGGTGGCGCAGTTCCACCAGTACGTGCTGGATGGCCGGGCGCTGGTCGTCAACGAGGCGCGGCCGAAGACCCCGGGCGGCGGCCGCTCCTTCGCGGGCGCCGGACGGTCGGACTACGGCGACGACTTCGGGCGCGGCAGCCGCGAGCCGCGCTGGTAGCCTTCCGGCGAGGGGCCGATCCCCACGGCCCCTGCTCCCCAGCCCCCAACCGCCCGCTTTGAAAGAGGCGACTCAGCCGAGTCGCCCTACGTGTGTCCGCGACGAACCACGAAGGACACCACAGAGAACACAAAGAACACAAAGAAATGCGGCCGCCGAAGGCCGGTGACCGCTGGCACCTCTTCTGTGATCTTCGTGGTTGATCCGTTGGGGCACGCGGTGCGGCGTGACTGGCTCCGTGGTATACATGGCCCGGCCCGCCCTCCGAGGAGATGTCCATGCGCACACGGTCGATCTGGCTGACCCTCACGCTGCTGGCGCTGCTCACCGCGGCTCCCTCGGCATCCCCGCAACAGAAGCAGAAGCCCGGCCGCCCAGGGGCCCGCTCGGCCGCCGACGTGCGCCTCGACGGCCTGAAGGCCGAGGTCGCAAGGGAGATCGACGGCCTGCAGGTGCTCACGCAGCAGATGGTGGACAGCCTCTTCTCCTTCGGCGAGCCCGGCTTCCAGGAGTTCGAGACCAAGCGCTACTGCACCGCGATCCTGCGCGAGCACGGCTTTGCCGTGGAGGAGGACGTGGCGGGCATGCCGACCGGCTGGCTGGCGTCGTGGGGGAGCGGGAAGCCGGTCATCGCGCTCGGGTCGGACGTGGACGGGCTGCTCGAGACCTCGCAGAAGCCGGGCGTCCTCGAGCACGCGCCGCTGGTCGAGGGGGCGCCGGGGCACGGCGAGGGCCACAACTCGGGGATCCCGCTCAGCATCACCGCCGCCATCGCGCTCAAGCGCGTGATGGAGCGGGAGAAGATCGGGGGCACCATCAAGGTCTGGCCGGGCGTCGCCGAGGAGCTGATCGCCGGGAAGGCGCAGTTCGTCAAGGCTGGCGTCTTCGACGGCGTGGACGCGGTGCTCTTCTCGCACGTGTCGTCCGGCTTCGGCGTCAGCTGGGGCGCGGCGAGCGGGACCGGCCTGGTCTCGGTCGAATACACGTTCACCGGGACCAGCGCCCACGCCGGCGGCGCGCCGTGGGGCGGCCGCAGCGCGCTCGACGCGGTCGAGCTGATGGACGTCGCGTGGAACTTCCGCCGCGAGCACCTGCGGCCCTCGCACCGCTCGCACAGCGTGATCACCAACGGCGGCGGCCAGCCGAACGTGGTGCCGCCCACGGCGAGCGTCTGGTACTACTTCCGGGAGATCGACTACCCCCACATCAAGGAACTGCACGAGCTGGGCGACACGATGGCGAAGGCGGCCGCGATGATGACCGGGACGACGGTTTCGTCGCGACTACTGGGGTCGGCCTGGCCGCAGCACTTCAACAAGCCCGTGGCCGAGGCCACCTACGCGAACATCGAGCGGGTCGGCATGCCCTCGTGGAGCGACGACGACCAGGCGTTCGCCAAGGCGGTCCAGCGGCTGGTGAAGGCGCGCGAGCAGGGGCTGTCCACCGAGGTGGGGAAGCTGGGCCAGCCGGTCAAGCCCGAGGACAACCGCGGCGGCGGCTCCGACGACATCGGCGACGTCTCGTGGACGGTGCCGACCATCACCCTTCGCTACCCGGCGAACATTCCCGGGCTGCCCGGCCACCACTGGGCCTCGGCCATCGCGATGGCCACTCCGGTCGCGCACAAGGGCGTGACCGCCGGCGCCAAGGTGGAGGCGATGACGGCGCTCGACCTGCTGTTGAAGCCGGAGCTGGTGAAGCAGGCGTGGGAGTACTTCCGCAACGAGCAGACGAAAGAGACCACCTACCAGCCGCTCATCGGGCCCGGCGACAAGCCGGCGGTCTGGCTGAACGAGAAACTGATGCGCGAGCTGCGCCCCACGATGCAGAAGTTCTACTACGACCCGGCGAGGTACAAGACGTATCTGGAGCAGTTGGGGATTCCGTATCCGCCGAAGTAGGGATCAGGGATCGGGGATCAGGGCGTAGATCCGGAAGGGCCCCTGCCGGTGGAGGAGGGGCAGGTCGAGGTCGCGGTCGATGGCCAGCACCGAGGCGCCGTAGCGGGCGGCGAGGTGGCGCGCGCGGTCGGAGGTCAGCCCGCCGAAGTCGTCGAGCGCGCGGATTCGATCGAGAACCCTCAGCGCGCTTTCCCGTGAGTACATCGCCATCGCGGTGTCCTTGCTTTCCTCGAGCAGGACGTCGCGCCGGCCCCCCACCCGCACGCTGGTGCCGTGGCGCCAGGCATGCCCGGGATCGGCCGCCACCAGCGCGTCGCGGGGAGTGTTGGCGTCAATCCACTGCAGCGAGCGGTTCCACTCCGTGGCTGCGAGGTCGAACTGCACCAGCGCCCGCTCGGGGTGCTCGACGAAGGTGACGTACGTCCCTCGCCCGAGCGACAGGGCCAGGATCACCAGCGCCACGGCCCGAGCCCGGCGGCCGGCTTCCGAGAGCCACCACACCAGGTACGCCACCGCGACCAGGTCCACAATCCACAGCACTCGCGGCACCTGCAGCTGGACGAAGAACGCGACGCGCGCGGCATTCAGCGGCAGGCTGGCCGCGAAGATTGCCGCGAGCGCGCCGATGCCGCACACGAGTCCGGTCTCATACGTGCTCGCCAAACCTCTGCGGCGCCGCATCCAGTAGACGAGAGCGATCACCGAGGCGTAGGCGGCCACTAGGAGCCACTCGGTGGCGGGCCAGCGATCGGGGAAGAGATAGCGCTTCGAGGCGAGCACCGACAGCCAGCCGGGGTCCATCCGCACGAGGCGCGGCGAGAGGGGGCCGGCAATCAGGGCCCACGCCCCGAGGACGAAGGCCGATCCCGCGGCGGCCAGCAGCCAGGGACGCCAGCCGTGGTCGGCAACCGCGAGGCCCATTCCCGCGACAACCCCAAACCAGATGCCGGTCGTCGGGTGCACGACGCCGGCCGCGGCAACCAGCGCGACGACCGCGAGCCGCCGGCCCGCGAGCAGGGCGGCGAGCGCCAGCACACCGGCGCCGAAGGCCAGCATCCGGGGGTGCGTGTACCCTTCGAGCGTATTGACGGCGCCGAGCGCCACGGCATGCCTGAGCGTGAGGGCAGCCAGAATGGCGACGGCCGTCCAGCGCGACTGGCCGAGGCGGGCGCCGAGGGCGAGCGCGCCGGCGCCGAGCAGTGCGAGCGTGGCCGCGTAGAGCGCGAGGAAGAGGGCCGGGAGCGGCAGGCCCGACGCCACCAGCCAGCCGGCGATTGGCGTGAACGCGTTCAGCTGGTCCTGCGCGCCGAGCATCGCCCAGTCGCGGGGGAAGAGCGACGGATCGGCGTGGCGGGCAATCGCGGGGATGTAGAAGGCCTGGTCGGTGACGCCGTAGCGGTAGCCGCCCGCGTTCAGCAGCGCGAGGACGGCGAACGCCACCACCCATCCCGCGCAAGCCGGCGACGTGAAGCGAGAGCGCGGCACGCCGGTGACTCTAGCACGGCTCTCCGTTCGTTGAATCCGTTCGTTCAATGCTTGACACGGGCGGCGGTGCGGGCCAGATTACCCACGTCATGAACGAGGCGCCCGAGCTTCGTGCTCCCGCCGCTCCGTCCGCCGCGGCATCCCGCAGACGGACGCTGTCGGACCAGGAACTGGTCCAGAGCCTCGACTGGCTCATCCAGATGCGGTGGCTGGCGGGCTCGGGCGTCCTCGTGGCCACCTTCTTCGCCGGCGTCGTGCTCGGGCTCTCGGTTCCCGCCCTCCCGCTGTACGTGATCGGCTTTGCGATCCTCGCGTACAACGCCGCCCTCG
>DAOPQX010000193.1:0-1824 GCA_035348395.1 Vicinamibacterales bacterium
CGTTCAGCACGAGCGCGGTGAGCCGGGCCTTCGCCGGGCGGTGGGCAGGATCGGTGAAGTGCCTGAACAGGTCGTCGGTGTCGGCCATCTGCGGCACCTTCTGCTGGTGCACGAACGAGCCGACCTGCACCATGTCGACGCCGGCCGCGTCGAGCGCCTGCACCCAGGCGATCTTCTGCGAGGTCGGCACGGTGGCCTTCTCAATCTGCAGGCCGTCCCGAAGGCCGACCTCGTGGAGGATGATCTCGGTCATCCCGTCTCCTAGAGTTTCCCGGCGATCGCCTGCGCCATCTCGAGCGTCTTGCTCGAGCCGCCCATGTCGTAGGTGCGGACCTTGCCCTCGGCGATGACGGCAGCGGTCGCCTGCTCGAGCGCGCAAGCCTTCGTGGTCTCGCCGAGCCAGTCGAGCATCATCTTCGCGGCAAGGATCGTGGCGATCGGGTTCGCCTTGTAGAACCCTGCGTGCTTCGGCGCCGAGCCGTGTGTCGGCTCGAACACCGCGAGCTTGTCGCCGATGTTCCCCGAGCAGCCGAAGCCGAGGCCGCCGACCATCTGCGCGCACAGGTCCGACACGATGTCGCCGTACAGATTCGGCGCCACCAGCACGTCGTAGTTGAACGGGTTCTTGAGCAGCCACATCGTCATGGCGTCGATGTTGGCTTCGTCGG
The DNA here is from genome assembly GCA_035348395.1 of Vicinamibacterales bacterium. GTDB lineage: Bacteria > Acidobacteriota > Vicinamibacteria > Vicinamibacterales > Fen-181 > JARKSS01. The sequence goes on from DAOPQX010000193.1 coordinate 669, forward strand.
TGGCGATCTCCGGGTAGCCCTTGGCCACCTGGCGGGCCATCTCGAGGAACAGCCCGTCACTGGCGCGGACGACGTTCGCCTTGTGCACGAGGGTGACCTTCTTGCGGCCGAACTTACGGGCGAAGTCGAAGGCCGCGCGGACGATGCGCTCGGATCCCTTGCGGGTGTTGATCTTGCACGAGATGGCGTACTCGTCGGGCGCGAGACCCTTGAACGTGCCAAAGGGCTTGGCGAGCGAGGCGAGCGTGGCTGCGAGCGCCTCGGGGACCGGAGAGAACTCCACGCCGGAATACAGGTCCTCGGTGTTCTCGCGGAAGACGACGAGATCGAGGCCTTCCTTGTAGTTGAGCGGGTTGCCCGGGTAGGCCTTGCAGGGCCGGAGGCAGATGTAGAGATCGAACAGCTGCCGCATGCGCACGATCGGCGAGCGGTAGCTCAGGCCCTTGCCCCTCAAGTCGGGCGCCAGTTCCGCCTCGGCGGCCCTGGCCGGCTTCGAGGTGATCGCGCCGAACATCGCCGCGTCGACGTTCCGGAGCAACTCGATGGTGCGAGCCGGGAAGGCATCGCCCTCGCGACACCAGAAGTCCCACCCGATGTCGCCGTGGATGTACTCGGCGTCGAGGCTGAGGCGGTCGAGGACGATCTTCGCGGCCTCGAGAACTTCCACGCCAATCCCGTCGCCCGGCAGCCAGGCAATCCTGTACTTCGCCATTGCCAACACCTCGTCGTGTTCGGGGAAGAGCCTATCGCCAGTCCTGGTTCCGAGAAGGCGGGGGCGCGAACCTTCACAGTCTATATCGGGTGCCACCTCGAGGGGTAGGGAGAAGAACGGCCGCTACGCCAAATTTCCTTTGGCTTCCAGTCGTATTGTCAAACTTCTCTACGGTATCTGGTGTCATCGACGGCCGTTTTACTGGATGACGAGATCCGGCTCCGGAAGCTGGGTCCATCCCGCCAAGACCCGCAGGAGGCCGTACGGTGCGTTCTGGTGAGTGTTGATAACTCATATATGATGCTTGACATGCACTCAAATCACACCTACACTCGTCTCAGGTTCTGTTCGGGGCCCGCTCCAACCACGGCCCGAAGTCAGGCCCGGGCCGTTCAAGCTCAGGAGGGACGTATGGCACTGGTACGTTGGGATCCGTTCCGGGAA
>DAOPQX010000193.1:1924-6817 GCA_035348395.1 Vicinamibacterales bacterium
CGTTCAAGCTCAGGAGGGACGTATGGCACTGGTACGTTGGGATCCGTTCCGGGAACTGTCGGACATGCAGGACCGCATGGGCCGCCTCCTCGGGGAGTTCTACGGGCGTGGCGGGGCCGACGACGTGATGCGCCGCGGCGCCTGGGTGCCGCCGGTCGACATCTACGACAGCGGCAAGGGCGAGCTGGTGATCAAGGCCGAGCTGCCCGACATGAAGCGCGAGGACATCCACCTGACGGTCGAGAACAACACGCTCACCATCAGCGGCGAGAAGCGGATGGACGAGGAACTGCGCGACGAGCAGTGCCACCGCGTCGAGCGGACGTACGGCCGCTTCACGCGCTCGTTCTCGCTTCCGCCCACGGTCGATCCCGGGAAGGTGTCGGCTGACTACAAGGCCGGCGTGCTGACGGTGCGGCTGCCCATGCGCGAGGAGGCGAAGCCCCGTCAGATCCAGGTGCAGGTGGAGGAGTAGGGGCTAGGGCCAGGGCCTGGGGCCAGGAGCTACGGCGGCCTACTTCGATCCGGCGAGCTGGTCCACGGTGCCGCGCGGCGCGTCGGGCGGCAGGTAGGCGGAGGTGCCGCCCAGGCCCTCGTCGAGGTCGCGAATCGTGCGCGAGTTCTTCCGCGACCTGAACTTGGTGCTGTCGCCGAACAGCGAGAAGCCGATCAGCACCGCGAGCAGGAAGACCGCGAGGACCGTGATGCCCAGGAGGGCGCCGAGGATGACGGTCCAGGCCTCGCTCACGCCGGCTGCTCCTCGTCCTGCGGCTTGGCCTCGGGCAGCTCGTAGTGAACGAGGCCCTGGCGCACCTCCTCCATCGCGATCCGTTCGGCCTTGTGCGGCACGTCGGGCGCGGTTTCGGGGTTGGCCAGGGCGGCCAGCCGCGGCCGCGCCCCCCGTCGCAGCTGCTTGGCGCGCAGGGCGGCCACGTCCACGAAGAGGAACCGGCTCTCGATGGGCGGGGCCGGCGGCTCGGGCGCGGCGGGGGTGGTTTCGGGTGTTTCTTCGTTGATCGTGTTTTCGTCTACCACAATCCCTCAGAGTAGCGGGGCTGGCGCCGCGCCGCAAGCAAAATCCGTCCCTGAAACTTCACGGCCCCCGTTTCCGTAGGATCCGGTAGGCCGGGGGCGCACCCCGCCCGGCCAGGAGACGGCCATGCTGGAGCTGTTGTCGGTGCTCGTGATGCTGGCGCTCGTCGGGGTGGTCCTCGCGGTGGCGCTGGCCCTGCTGAAGCTCGTCGTGATGCTTGTTCTGCTCCCGGTCAAGCTCGCGCTCGGGCTCGTCTGGATCCCGTTCAAGCTGGCAGGCTGGGCGCTGAAGCTTTTGCTGCTCCCCGTGGCGCTCGTCGCGGGCCTCGTCCTGCTGGTGCTGACCGTGGTGGGCGGGCTCGTCGCGCTTGCCGTGCCGCTGATCCCGCTCGCCTTCGGCGCGGTCGTGATCTGGGCCATCGTTCGCGCGATCAGCCGTCCGGAGCCGATCCGGACGGTGTAGTAGCACCCCCCGCACGCCCGCAGCCGGCCCTCCTTCAGGCCACGCCGTTCCGCGCCGCGGCGTCCTGCTGGAACGCGTTCGCCACGCGCAGCAGCCCTGCCTCGTCGAACATCCGCCCGACCAGTTGCAGTCCGACCGGTAGCCCCTCGCCAGTAGCACCGCAGGGGACCGAGACCGCCGGAAGGCCTGCCAGCGACGGCCCCGCCGTGAAGAGGTCGGCGAGGTACATCCGCACCGGGTCGTCGAGGCGCTCGCCCAGGCGGAACGCCGGGGTGGGCGCGGTGGGCAGCGCGACGAGATCCACCTCGCGGAACGCTGCCTCGAAGCCGGCCCGTATCAACGCCCGCACCTGCTGTCCCTTCGCGTAGTACGCCTCGTAGTAGCCCGCGCTCAGCGCGTAGGTGCCGAGCATGATGCGGCGCTTGACCTCGCGCCCGAAGCCTGCGCCGCGCGTGGCGGCGTACATGCCGGTGATCGAGCCGTCGTGCGGCGCCCGCAAGCCATACCGCACCCCGTCGTAGCGCGCCAGGTTCGCGCTCGCCTCTGCGCTGGCCACCAGGTGGTAGACCGGGACGGCGTGTCGCGCATGCGGAAGCGACACCTCCCGCACCTCGAGGCCAAGGGCGCGAAGGGCGTCGCACGCTTCGTCGAACCGGACGCGCACCTCGTCGTCCACGTCCTCGCCGATGAGCGCGCGCGGCACGCCGACGCGCACGCCGGTTGCGGGGCCCTCGACCGCGGCGGCGTAATCGGGAACGGGCTGCCGTGCGGCGGTTGCGTCGGCGGCGTCGGCGCCGGCGATCGCCTGGAGCGCCAGGGCGGCGTCGCGCGCGGTGCCCGAAAGGATGCCCACCTGGTCGAGCGACGAGGCGAACGCGATCAGTCCGTAGCGCGACACGCGGCCGTAAGTCGGCTTCAGCCCCACCACGCCGCAGAAGCCGGCCGGCTGGCGGACCGATCCCCCGGTGTCCGATCCGAGCGCGATCGGCACGGCGCCGCTGGCGACCGTGGCCGCCGATCCCCCGCTCGACCCGCCGGGCGTTCGCGACGGATCGATCGGGTTTCTGGTGGGTCCGAACGCCGAGTACTCGGTTGACGCCCCCATCCCGAACTCGTCGCAGTTGGTCTTCCCGACGACGATGGCGCCGGCCTCCTCGAGGCGGCGAACGGCGGTGGCGTCGTAGGGCGGGGCAAACGCCTCCAGCATGCGCGAGCCTGCCGTCGTCGGCAGGCCGGCCGTGCACAGGTTGTCCTTGATCGCCACCGGCACGCCGGCCAGCGGGAGGCGCGCGAGGCGCGCCGGGTCGGCGTCGAGCCGGCGGGCCGCCTCCATCGCGCGATCGGCGCAGACGGTGATGTAGGCGTGGAGCCGCGGCTCGTCTGCTTCGATGGCGTCGAGCGCCGCGCGGCACGCTCGGGCGGCGGTCAGCCGCCCGGCTCGAACGGCGTTGCGGATGGCGAGGGCCGTGAGAGGGCGCCGAAGGTCCGGAGGCATCGATCAGTCCCGCGGGAGGACGCGCGGCACCAGGACGAGGCCGTCCGCGTGCTCGGGCGCGTTGGCGAGGGCGGCGTCGGCCGCCAGCGACGGCCGCGGTTGGTCGGGGCGCTCGAGGGGTTCCTGGACCAGCCAGTCCACCCCCGGCTCGACACCGCTCGTGTCCACCGAGGCAACCGCGGCGGCGAAGGCAAGGATCTGCCCCAGTTCCTCGGCAAGCCGGCGCCGCTCGACAGGGGTGGGCGCCAGGCGCGCAAGCCTGGCAATCCGCTCCACTTCGCGCTCGGGCAGCGCCTGGCTCATGACGCGGATGGTATCACGAGCCCGGAGGGCGCCCGCTCGCCTCGCCGCCGGGCTCCTGCCCGGACGCGGTCGCGTGCTCGCCGCGCTCGGAGAACACTTCCGCCTGGAAACGCAGGACGCGTGCGCCGGTCTTCCAGGCGTCGGCGCGCAGCCCGGCCTTCAGGCACGTGTGGGCGAGAAACGTGTCGCGGTCCCACCCGTGCTCAACGGCCACCTGGGGCAGCAGCAGGCCCCTGCGCCTTCCATCGGAGACCACCAGGCCGTCGCGGCCCACCACGATGTCGTTCAGATCCTCGACGGGCACGATGGGCGTCAGCACCGAGATTTCGATCTCGAGCGCGTCCATCTCGCGCCGGCGGAGCGGCGTGAAGCGGGGATCCTCGCTGGCGGCGGCGACCGCGCACTCCGCTACCACCCGGTCGAGGGGCTGCGACGAGCCCGGGTAGCCGATGCAGCCGCGAAGGTCTCCACCGACCTCGAGCGTGACGAACGCGCCCGAGTGCCGGGTGGGATTCTCGAGCGACGGCGGTGGGGGCGGCGGTTCGCCCTGGAAATAGGCCGCGAGGGTGTCCCTGGCGTACTGCAACAAAAGGCGTCGCTCCCTGGGGCTGAGCATGAATGGCTCCACGATGTCTCACGCGAACGCGCCGAACGCGGCAGCCATGTACCCCACGACGGCGCTCTTGTCGCCCGAGGTGTCGCCCGAGTCGCCGTAGCGGAGCACGCGAGCCGCGCGCGCCCCGAGTGCCCGCGCGGCGCGCATGACCGACGCCAGCGGCCCGCCGCCGCAGGCGTGGTCGGGCCGTGTCCGCAGCAGGCGCACCAGCCCTTCGTCGTCGAACGCCGCCACCAGGTCGAGCACCTGGCGATCCATCCGGGCGGCGGCGCGGCTGTCCATGTAGTGCGAGAGGTCGCTGCTCGCCACCAGCAGCGCGCGCCGGCCCTCCAGCGCGACCGCCAGAGCCGAGCCGAGGGCGGCGATCGTCTCGGGTGTCTGCAGGCCCATCAGCAGCGGCACGATTGGCGTCGCCGGCAGCACGCGGCGCAGGAAGGGCAGCTGCATCTCGAGCGAGTGCTCGCGGGCGTGCGCGGCCTCCGACGCGTGCACCGCCGGCGAGCCGGCGGCGAGGATCGCCGCCGCGGCATCCTCGGCGATCGGGGCCGGCCCGAGCGGCGTGTCCCAGGCACCGCGCGGGTAGAGCGCCACCCCCTCGAACCCGAGGCGGTGCGACGGCCCCACCAGCACGGCCACCTCGAAGGGGTCGTCCTGCACCGCGCGATAGGCCCACGCGGCAACCGGCCCCGAGTACATCAGCCCCGCGTGCGGAGCGACCAGGCCGCGAATGGTACCGCGCGGCAGCCCGGGAGACGCGGCCTCGAGGTGTCGATCGACCTCGGACGCCAACGCGTCGGCCGAGCCCGGGTACCACGATCCGGCGACGGCGGCCCGCCGGACGGGGCCTTCCGGTTTGGGCATAAAAGGATCCTACTACTTACGAGTCGTGCTGGGGGTGCTGGAGGTGCAGGGGGTGCTGGAGGTGCTGGTGCTGGAGGTGCTGGAGGTGCTGGAGGTGCTGGTGCAGAAGGTGCTGGTGCAGAA
>DAOPQX010000194.1:0-6794 GCA_035348395.1 Vicinamibacterales bacterium
CACGGATCTGCTCGGTGGTCGGCTCGGGAGTCGCGCGCAGCAGCCCCTCGACGGCCATCACCTGGCCGGGCGTGCAGTAGCCGCACTGGAAGGCGTCTTCCTCGACGAACGCCTGCTGCACCGGGCCGAGCTCCTCGCCTTGCATCAGCCCCTCGACCGTGGTGATGCGGCGGCCCTCGGCCTCCACCGCGAGCATCATGCAGGAGTACTGCGGCTTGTCGTCCACCAGGACGGTGCACACGCCGCACTCTCCGCGCTCGCATCCGAGCTTGGTGCCGGTGAGGCCGAGCCGCTCGCGCAGCACGTACAGCAGCGACCAGCGCGGCTCCACCAGCAGGCGGTGGGTGCGGCCGTTCACGTCGAGGGCAACGCGCACCATCTCCGCCCCGTCGGGAAGCGTCGCAGACCCTGCCTGGGCCCCAACCTTGGCGACCGTCGCGGCGGCAACCGCGCCGGTCCCGACCGTGGCGATGAATCCGCGCCGGCTGACACCGGTCGCCTGTCTGGACGGATCTTCGGGGTCTTCAGCCATGGAAACCTCGTGCTCGAGACCGGGCCGTCGGGAACCGGCCGGTGGACGGAATCGGGAAGATGACCGCCCGGATTATAGCTCATCACGACTTGCCCTTCCCCCCGTCTTCCCGTACGCTGACGAGGTCCCGGCCCGCCTCGCGCCGAGGCGCGCCCGGCGAAAAGGAGCGTTCGACATGGCCAAGGCAATCGAGGGACTGACGCCTGCCCTGCTGTGGAAGTACTTCGCCGAGATCAGCGCCATCCCGCGCTGCTCGAAGAACGAGACGGCCATCGCCCGCTACCTGCTCGACACGGCCGCCCGCCTCGGGCTCGAGGCCGAGCAGGACGGCGTGGGCAACGTGCTGGTCCGCAAGCCCGCGTCGCCGGGCCGCGAGGGCGTGCCGATGACGTGCCTGCAGGGGCACATGGACATGGTGTGCGAGAAGAACAAGGACACGGTCCACGACTTCTCCACCGATCCCCTCGAGCTCGTCCGCCGCGGCAGCTTCCTCATGGCCAACGGCACCACGCTTGGAGCCGACAACGGCATCGCCGTCGCCACCTGCCTCGCCATCATGGAGGACCAGGCCCTCGAGCACGGACCGCTCGAGTTCCTCTTCACGGTGGACGAGGAGACGGGGCTCACCGGCGCGAACAATCTCCAGGCAGGCTGGCTTCGCAGCCGGACGCTGCTGAACCTCGACTCCGAAGAAGAGGGAGCCCTCTACGTCGGCTGCTCCGGCGGGCGCGACTCCACGGCCACCTGGCCCGGGGGATACGGGCACGTTCCCGAGGGTGCCGTCCCGTTGCTCGTGAAGGTGGGCGGCCTCAAGGGCGGGCACTCGGGCCTCGAGATCCACCAGGGGCGCGGGAACTCGCTGAAGATCCTCACCCGCGCGCTGCTTGCCCTCGAGGGGCTCGGCGGACGCGTGGCCCGGATGGAGGGGGGCAACAAGCGCAACGCGATCCCGCGCGAGGCCGAGGCCGTCGTGTACGTCCCGGAGACGGTCGAACCCGAGGCGATGGCGTCGGTCGCGGCGCTGCAGGAGGCCGTCGCGTCCGAGCTGGCGTCCATCGATCCGGGAGTCAGCGTGACGGCCGAGCGGGCGGCGGACGCGCCGGCCGAGGTCCTCAACGCCGAACTGCAGCACCGCGTGCTGCTCGCGCTGGCGGCCGTCCCGCACGGCGTGCTCAAGATGAGCCCCGACATCCCCGGCCTCGTGGAAACCTCCACCAACCTCGCGATCCTGAAGACCGACGACCAGGCCGTGACGGTGCAGACCAGCCAGCGCAGCTCCGTGCAGTCGGAGATCGAGGAAGCCGCGCAGATGGTTCGCGCGGCGTTCGAGTTGAGCGGGGCGCAGGTGACCGGGTCGGACGGCTACCCGGGATGGAAGCCCGACCTGGCCTCGCCGATCCTTGGCGTCGCCAGGCGCGTCTACCAGGAGCTGTACGGCCGCGAGCCCGAGGTGAAGGCGGTGCATGCGGGGCTCGAGTGCGGGATCATCGGCGAGAAGTACCCCGGCATGGACATGGTGTCGCTCGGGCCCACGCTCGAGGGCGTGCACTCCCCCGACGAGAAGATCCACCTCGACACGGTCGGCAAGTTCTGGGACTACGTGCTGGCCATCCTGCGGGCCAGGAGCTAGGGACCCTGGCGCGTAGCGCAGGGCTTCAACCCTGCGGCGCTGGCGCCGAAGCTGTTACGACTTTCGTTTCCGTTTTCCGTTCTCGAGGACTCTCGATGCGACGACCGGCGATTCAGTGGGCCCTGGCGATCGTGATCACGCTCACCTCCGCGGTCTGGCAGCGGATGAGCGGTCCTACCTACCCGGTTCGCGGCACCGTCCAGGTGGCGGGCGAGTCGATCGGCCTGCGGCTCGAGCGGTCGCACTCGGTCTCGGCCCGCCAGCCTGTCGTCGTGAAGGCGCCCGACGGGGCGCTGACGGGCGAGGTGTCGTGGCGCCGGTATCCCACCCAGGAGCCGTGGCAAACGCTTCCGCTCGAGCGCCGCGGCGACCAACTGCGCGCCGAGCTGCCGCCCGAACCGCTGCCGCCCATGCCTCCTGCCGGCAAGCTCGAATACCAGGTGCGGCTCCGGCGCGGGGGCGACGAGGCGGCCTTTCCCGCCGTGCCGGCGGTGACCCGCTTCAAGGGCGACGTCCGGGCGGCGGTTCTCACCCCTCACATCCTCGCGATGTTCGTCGGGATGCTGCTCTCGACCCGAGCCGGGCTGGCCGCCGTCTTCGGCGGCCGCCTCCGGCTCGTCACCTACCTCACGCTCGCCCTGCTGGTCGCTGGAGGCCTGGTCCTCGGCCCCATCGTGCAGAAGGCCGCATTCGGGGCGTACTGGACCGGAGTGCCCTGGGGGTGGGACCTGACCGACAACAAGACGCTGATCGCGGCCCTGGCCTGGACCTTCGCGGCGTGGCGGGTCGGAAGGGGCGGGCTGGGTGCGCGTTCCGCCGTGGGACTGGCGGCCGTGGTCACTCTGGTCGTCTTCGCGATCCCGCACTCGGTGTGGGGATCAGAAGTGAAGTGGTGACCTTCACGGCCACCACTCCACTTCGCACTGTCGAAGGCAGGACTTCCGGCCCTACCACCCCGGCGTCAGGCTGAACTGGAAGATCCAGCCCTTCTGCGGGCGCTGGAACGGCTTCACGAAGTCGATCTGCGCGATCATGTAGCCGAAGAGGTTTGCGCGCAGCGCGACCCCTGCGCTCGACACCCACTCGCGCGAGCCGCCGAGGCCGTCCGGGCTCTCTCCCTTGTTCCATGCCACGCCGGCGTCGCCGAAGAAGGCCAGCTCGAGCGGCACCGGCCCGTACATCCCGCTGCCCACGCCGAAGGGCCGCAGCAGCGGGAAGCGGAACTCGGCGTTGCCGACCAGCATGCGGGACCCCAGCAGCCGGTCGAACTCCTGGCACGAGGAGGTTGCGGAGGGCGTGCACTCCTGGGCGTTGAAGGAGCTGTAGTCGTAGCCCCGCACGAGGTTGGGGTATCCGAGGAACAGCGGCATCAGCCGGTCGTCCTCCGAGTCTCGGCCGTAGCGGCCGTAGTGCACCACACGGGTGGCGAACGTGTAGAACGACACCGGCATGAGGTAGCGCCGGTAGTCGGCGAGCACGGTGTTCATCTGCAGCGACCCGACCGTGGGCGTGACCTGCAGGCGGTACGACTGGCCGGCGATCGGGCTGGTCGCCCCGAAGATCGAGCTGTCGTAGACCAGGGCCGCGCTCACGTCGGCCAGGTGCAGGCCGCCGATGCTCTCGAGTTCCTGCGTATCGCGGGCGAGCACGTCCCCAGTGATCGGGTCGAACAGCGTCGTCCGGATCTGCCGGTCGAACGCGATGTTCGTGTATCCGCCGGTGAACTCGACGCGATGCACCCGGTTGAAGGGGTACGCGGCCACGCCCGTGACGCCGCGCTCGATCTGCCGGAAGATCAGCTGCTCCTCGACCCCGACGATCTGTCCGTCCACCTGGGCGAGGCCGCTCGCGAAGGCCCCGGTGAGGTACGGCATCTGCCCGCCCGACACCCCCCAGTTCCAGCGGTGCTTCAGGTTCTGGTAGGCGACCTGCACGCCCGTGTTCTTGAAGACGTCGCCGACACTGTTGGTGAAGGCGCTGTTCACCTGGATGGCGGTGCCGAGGTTGTGGTTCCCCAGCATGTCGCTCCAGAAGAGCGAGATACCGCCGCCGACGTAGGTGCTGTACGGGTCGGTTCCCGCGGCGAGGTACGGCTGCCCGATGAAATCGAGCGAGAGCCCGCCCCTGTACTCCTCCTCCTGCGGATCGGCCGCCGCCGGCACGCCGACCTCGGGGTTCGCCCGCAGCTCGGCGTACTGGCTCGCCACCCGCGTCGCCGGGGGCAGCTGCGCCGCGTTCACGCTGACCAGCGCCACCGGCGGCTTCCCGGCGAGGGCCTCCGCCGAGTCCATCGTGTACAGGTTGTAGCTGCCGTTCTCGTAGACCGACATCGCGAGGCGGCGGGCGCCCGACGCGAAGGAGATCGCAGGGCTCAGGTCGGTGATCCCGCTGACGCCGGTCGCCAGGTTCGTCAGCTGCGACAACGTCCCGCCCTCCACCGTGGTCCGGTAGACGTTGCTGATGCCGTTCCGATCCGAAACGAAGTACAGCCCGCCGTCGGGCCCCCACTGGGGATTGATGTTCTTGCCGCGGTCGGTCCCCGCGACTTCCTTGATCGACCCGTCGGCGATGTCGAGCAGCGCGATGCGATAGTCACCCGGTATGAGCCGCGGGAGGTTCGTCGAGAACCGGTCCGTGACGAACGCCAGGCGCCGGTTGTCGGGGCCCCACGAGGGGTGCAGGTCCGCGAACGCGTCGCTCGTGAGCTGTCGCGTGGTGCCGGCCTGCAGGTCGTGCAGGAACAGGTCGGTGTGGCCGCCGTGCAGCGCGGTGAACACGATGAGCCTTCCGTCGGGCGACCACGAGGGATTGAAGATCTCCCCCAGTTCCTTGAAGCGGACCTCCTTCTCGATGCGGTCCGCGTCGGCGTCGTAGATCACCAGCTGCGGCGCACCGGTCTTGACGGCCGCGAACACGAAGCGCCGGTTGTCGGGCGCCCAGTCGCCCGCCGAGGCGATGAACTGGATGCTGCTGAATTCGGGGTCGAAGGTCGTGTCCACGACCTTGCGCACGACCTTGCCGGTCTCGGCGTCGGCCATGTACAGGCCGACCGACAGCAGGTCGCGCTGCGACAGGAACATCACGCGCCGCCCGTCGGGGCTCAGCGCGGGCGAGATGTTCATCGCCCGGTCGTCGTCGCCGCTCCCTTTGGCCTTCTGCAGCGCGCGGCCGAAGTCGGACGGCGGGCGCGTCTGCTGCCGCACGGCGGCCGACAGCTGGCGAAGCGACTCGTGCCACTGCGCCGAGAGGTCGTCGGAGGGGAGTCCCAGCACCTTGTTGATCGCGATCTCGGGATCGCCCGTCACCGCGCCGATCCGCAACATCTCGCCGATGACCCGGTCGCCCCAGCGGCCGGTCACGTACGACCAGAAGGCCTGCCCCCAGCGGTACGGGAAGTAGCGCGGCTGATCGAGCTCGCGGATCGTCGGGATCTTCTCCTCGACCGCCGCGTCGCGCATCCACATCGCCGTGTGCGGATCGACCGGCCCAATCGACAGGTACTCCGCCATCCCCTCGATGAACCACAGCGGCAGCCGCAGCGCTCCCGACGCCATGCTCTGCCCGCCCGCGGGCGAGGTGATGTCGAACTGGAACGCGTGGACCAGCTCGTGGCCGATCACGTGATCGCTCTCGGCCAGCGACGCGCCGAGCGGCAGCACGATGCGGCGCTTCAACATCTCGGTCACGCCGCCGGTGCCCTCGCCCATCTCGCCCGGTATCGCGTTGGTCTGCTCGAACTCGGGGTGGCTCGCGTAGAGGATCAGCGGCTGCGCGCCCCGCAGCTCGTGGTTCAGCACCCTCGAGAGTCGCGCGTACCAGCGCTCGGCCATCACCGCGGCCTGCCGCACCGCCTCGCGCTCGGCCGGGTAGAAGTAGATGTCGAAGTGCTGCGTCTTCAGCACCTCGAAATCGAAGCTCTTGTACTGGACCTTGTTCTGGCCGAAGTACTGGGCGCTTGCGGGGCTCGCCACCGCGAGCGTCAGCGCCAACGCGATCCAGGCTTGCCGCCACGTCGTTCGGGCGTTCATCGGGACCCCTCCGGGAGGCGCGATCGCATCAATCGTACCAGCGAATGGAGAGCGATTCAGCAGACAAACATCAGACAAACGAGGTGCGGCGGGAAGGCAGCGTCGAGGCGGCCCGCGATCGCGCCTACTCCGGCGGATGCCGCCCGGCCTCGAAGGTGTGCTCAGCGAGCCACTGCTCGCTGACGCGATCGACCTCGAACCGCGGCCGCCGCGATCGGCCCCACCAGAACCCGCCCGCGGCCGCCGCCAGGGCGAACGCCAGCTTCCAGCGGTTCTTCGCCATCCACCCCGCCGGCTGGTCGTGAACCGCGTCCTCGGCCTTCATCGGCGATCCCCTCTTCAAGGGTCCTGCCAGCCGCGTCCCGTCCTTTTCCTGTCCTCTGCCGGTCCCACCTGTCCACTTCTAGGGTCAGATGCCAATCCCCGGCTGGAGGTCGTGAAATGCGGTGCCCTCGACGAAGCCCGCGAGCGGCACCATCCGGCCGGCTGCCGCGTCCCAGTACCCCGCCTCCTCCACCCGAACCCGGATCAGCGAGATCGACTCGTCCTCGGGCCCCTTCGGGAACCACGGCCGATACCCGTCGTGCCAGAGCGCCTTGACCTG
>DAOPQX010000195.1:0-6729 GCA_035348395.1 Vicinamibacterales bacterium
CGCGCCTGAAGGCGTTCGACATCTTCGTGATGAGCTCGGTGACCGAGGGGCTCGGCACCTCGCTGCTCGATGCGATGGCCGCCGCGCGGCCGATCGTCGCCACGCGCGCGGGCGGAATCCCCGAGGTGGTCGAGGACGGGGTGAGCGGCCTCCTCGTACCGCCCGCGGACGGGCCCGCCCTCGCCGCCGCGCTCCTGGCGCTGCTGGCCGACCAACCGCGGCGGCGCCGCATGGGAGAGGCGGGCCTGGCCCGCGCACGGCAGCGCTTCAGCGCCGATCGGATGGTATCCGAGACGGTCGCCGCGTACGAGCGGGTCCTGGCGAGCAGAAGCCACGCAGCGGACAGTGCGAGTCTCCCGAGGGGCGGTTGAGGCCGCAGCCTCCGGTCATGCTCAGGTGGCAGAGGGCGAAGTCGAACCGGACCGGATCGTCCGGGTCGATGCGGCGCAGCGCGGCGGTGATTTCCGCCGCCATCCGCCACCCCGGGGTGCGGTAGCGTGTCAGCCCCAGGCACCGCCCCATCCGCACGAGGTGCACGTCGAGCGGAACGATCAGTCGCGAAGGGGCCGGCGACCGCCAGACCCCGAGGTCGATCCCGTCGCGGCGCACCATCCACCGCAGGAACAAGTTCAACCGCTTGCAGGCGCTGCCGCTCGAAGGGCGCGGGAAGAAATAGCAGACACCCGGGCGCGGCGGGACGCGCCCGTATGCCGGGGCCAGGTCCACCTCGAGCGCCCGGCGCGAGAACGACTCGAGGCCCGGGCCGACGTCGGGGGAGGACGGGGAATCGCCCTCGCCGAAGAACGCCTCGATCGACCCTGACCGCGTGAGGATGCCGCGCAAAACGAGGAGGAGGGCGACCAGGTCGGGACCGCGCGTCCACCGGTGAACGACGCGGGCGAGCGCCACGCCGTCCCGTGCGGGGCGGAAGCCTTGAACGAACGCGGCCGGCGAGGGGCCGAGCACCTCGAGGACGCGCTCGATCGACTGCATCACGCTGGCGACGCGGCCGAACGCCAAGGCCGAGGCCACGAACCCGACCACCTCGCGGTCCGCAGGCGCCGCGAAGCGGCGGACCACCTGGATCGGATCGGTCGCCGAGTCGACGCGGTCGTACGACCTGTAGAGCCGCTCGAGGGCGGCGCCGAGTCCCTCGGCCGCCCCCGGCGCCCGCCGGACCGTCGCCGACACGTCCTGGCGCGGGTGGCGCACCGCTTCTAGGCCCGTGCCGCGGCCGGTCCCAGCCCCGCCGCGCCGTCCACCTCCGCGTTCACGTACACGGTCCGGCCCGCGACGATCGTCGCGGCCACGGCCCCGGCGAGTCTCCACCCGTCGAATGGGGAGTTGCGCGACTTGGATCGCGACCGGGCGAGGTCGACGGTGAAGGCCGCTTCCGGCGCGATGATCGTCACGTCGGCCGGCGAACCCGCTTTCAGGCTGCCCCCGGCCACCCCGAGGATCCGGGCCGGGTTCGACGACATCAGCTCCACGAGCCGCGGGAGGGCGATGACGCCCGGGCGCACGAGCCGATCGAGGGCGAGCGGGACGGCGGTCTCGAGGCCGATGATCCCGAACGGCGCGCGGTCGAACTCGACGAACTTCTCGTCGGGCTGGTGCGGCGCGTGATCGGTGGCAATCGCGTCCACCGTCCCGTCGCGCAGCCCGTCGAGGAGGGCGTCCACGTCGGCCGCCTCGCGCAGCGGGGGGTTCATCTTGAGGTTGGTGTCGTAGGGGATGGGATCGGCCAGCCGGGCGTCGGTGAGCGTGAAGTGGTGCGGCGTCACCTCACAGGTGACCCGCACGCCGCGCTCGCGGCCGGCGCGCACGGATCGAAGGGCCTGCCGGGTGCTGAGGTGCGCGATGTGCACGCGGCCGCCGGTCATCTCGGCCAGCGCGACGTCGCGCTCCACCATGATCGACTCAGCCGCGGCCGGGATGCCGCGCAGGCCCAGCACCGAGGCCATGTACCCCTCGTGTGCCGTCCCCTCGCCCTTGAGCGTCGGTTCCTCGCAGTGGTCGATCACCGGCAGGCCGAGCATCAAGGTGTACTCGAGGGCCCGCCTCATGATGATCGCGCTCGGCACCGGCCGGCCGTCGTCGGAGACGGCGACGCAGCCAGCGGCCTTGAGGTCGGCGATCTCGGCGAGCTGCTCGCCCTTCATCCCTTTGGTCACCGCGCCGATCGGGTACACGCGCACGTGTGCGGTTGCCGCGGCCGCCTTGAGGATCGCCTCGGTGAGGCTGGCGCAGTCGTTCGCCGGCTCGGTGTTCGGCATGCAGGCGACCGCGGTGAAGCCGCCCGCGGCGGCTGCGGCGGTCCCGGTGGCGATCGTCTCCTTGTGCTCCTGGCCGGGCTCGCGCAGGTGGACGTGCATGTCGATGAAGCCCGGGCAGACGACGCAGCCGGCCGGGACCTCTACCACCTCGACGCCGGCGCCAGCCCGCATCGGCCCGACCCCGGCGATCCGCCCGTCTTCGATCAGGACGTCGGCAACCGCGTCTAGCCCCTGCGTGGGATCGACGACGCGCCCGCCCCTAAGCAGCCGTTTCATGTTCAGCTCCGCCAGCGAGGAGGTACAGCACCGCCATCCGGACGGCGACGCCGTTGGATACCTGGTCGAGGATCACCGAGTAGGGCCCATCGGCGACGTCGGACGCGATCTCGACGCCGCGGTTCATCGGGCCGGGGTGCATGATGAGCACGTCGGGCCTGGCGAGCGCCACGCGCTCGACGGTCATCCCGAAGACCTCGAAGTACTCGCGAAGGGACGGGAAGAAGCCGCCGAGCATCCGCTCGAGCTGGATGCGAAGCATCATCACGACGTCCGCGTCGCGCACCGCCTCCTCGACCGAGTAGGTGACGCGCGCGCCGGTACGGTCGAAGCCGGCGGGCACCAGCGTCGGCGGGCCGCACACCCAGACCTCGGCGCCCATCTTGGTCAGCAGCTGCACGTTCGAGCGGACGACCCGGCTGTGGAGCAGGTCGCCCACGATGGCGACCTTCAGCCCGGCGAGGCGGCCCTTGCGCTCGCGCATCGTGAAGGCGTCGAGCAGCGCCTGCGTCGGGTGCTCGTGCATGCCGTCGCCGGCGTTGATGACGCCCGCGCGGCAGATCCGGGAGAGGAAGTGGCAGGTGCCCGAGGAGGAGTGGCGCACCACCAGCAGGTCGGGCGCCATCGCCTCGATGTTCGCCACCGTGTCGGCCAGCGTCTCCCCCTTGACGACGCTCGAGGTACTCGCCGCGATGTTCAGCGTGTCGGCGCTCAGGCGCTTCTCGGCGATCTCGAACGAGGTGCGGGTGCGGGTGCTCGGCTCGAAGAACAGGTTGACGACCGTCTTGCCCCGCAGCGCCGGCACCTTCTTGATGGCGCGCGAGGACACCTCCTTCATCGCCACCGCCGTGTCGAGGATCAGGGTGATCTCCTCGGACGACAGCTCGGCGATGCCGACCAGGTCCTTGCGCCGCAGGCGGGGCGCTCCGGCGGGCTGGGCCGCGATGTCCGGGGTCTCTGGGTTCATAGCGCTTGTTCTTCCGGGATCTTCTCGATGACCACCTCGTCGCGCCCGTCGATCTCCTGCAGCCGGACGGACACGCTCTCGCTTCTCGAGGTCGGCAGGTTCTTCCCCACGTAGTCGGCCTTGATCGGCAGCTCGCGGTGTCCGCGGTCGACGATCACCACCAGCTGAATCGAGCGCGGGCGCCCGAAATCGATCAGCTCGTCGAGCGCCGCCCGCACCGTCCGCCCCGTGTAGAGCACGTCGTCCACGAGGATGATCGTGCGGTTGTCGATCGAGAACGGGATCTCGGTGCTGCGAACCAGCGGCTGCGGGCCGACCGGGTTGTGCATCAGGTCGTCGCGGTACAGGGTGATGTCGAGCGCGCCGGTCGGCACTTCCTGGCCTGTGATTTCCTGGAGGCGGTCGGCCAGGCGCCGCGCCAGCGGTACTCCCCGCGTCCGGACGCCCACGAGCGCCACCGGCTCCACGCCCCGGTTGCGCTCCACGATCTCGTGCGCGATCCGGGTGAGGGTGCGGCTCATCCGGTCCGCGTCCATCACGACAGGCATGGCAATCCTCGGGTTGAAGGCCGACGGGCGCCCGGCCGGGCGGCAGACACGGCGGGCCGGGTTGGCGCGGACGGCTGAAGATGAAGAGGCTGGATGCGGCCCATGGGTCTTGCCGACCTCACCGGGCCGGCTTAAAGAACGCCGAAGTATACCACGCGGGGTGAGGCCGGCCGGCCCGGCGGGGACCCCGGTTTGAAGCATAGAGATCACGAAGATCACGAGGAAATGCCCGTGAACGCGCCGGCCTTCGGCGGCGGCGAGGCGGCCGGGTACGAGGGCCGGAAGCGCCGTGAGGGGCGACCGCCCGAAGGGCGGCCGTCAGCGCTCGTAGCTCGGGATGAAGGCGATCGGGCGGGTCTCGACGAAGTCGCGCACGAAGATGTCGGTGCGCGCGTAGCCGTCCATGTCGCGGCCAACCGGCAGGCCGAGGAAGTACAGGACCGTCGGCGCGACGTCCACCACCGAGCCGCGCCGCTTCCGTCCCGACGCGATCGACGGGCCGTACGCGAGGAGGAAGCCGTCGGGCGCGTACTCATGGGTGCCCGACAGCTGGGGGTTGCCGATCGCCCGCTCGACGGCCCGCTTCCACATCGGGAGCGGTTCCATGCCGTAGCCCGATACCACGAGCAGCAGATCCTCGGCGCCGAGCGTTGCCATTACCCGGCCCACCATCGCGTCCACCCGCGCGTACGCCAGCTCGAGCACCTGGCCGTACCGGCGCCGCTCCTCGGGTGTCACGTCGCCGAAGGCGGCCGGCATCGCGTAGCGCAGGTACTCGTGGCCGGCCGGATCGAGCTGGCGGAAGCGCACCGCCGACAGGTGCGGGCGGAACTGCTGCTGCAGGCCCCGCGCGATCTCCTCGTGCATCCGGTCGGTCAGCATCTCGTCGCCGCCCAGCCCGCTCTCGGCGCCAGCCCGCGCCTCGACGACCGCGGAGGCGTCGAACAGGCGCCGGGCTCGATCACCGGCCAGACGCGCCACCGGCAGGAGGTCCACCGGGTAGATGGCCGCCGGATCGTCGGGCTCGAGCCAGGCATCGCCGGGCCGATAGAACCGGTCGCTCACCAGGTATCCGCGGACCGGTTGCGCGGGGTAGGTGAGCGGCCAGTTGACGACGCCGGTGGTGAGGCCCGCGGTGGCGAGGATGCTCCAGAGGGGGCGCGCGCGGAGCGAGCCCGCGTCGTGCGCCTCGGGCCCGATCAGCCCGTAGGTGATCAGGCCTTGCGCGAAGCAGTTCTCGGGGAGCAGCTCGAGGTGGTCGGTGGCCAGCCTGACGTGGTAGCGCCCGGCCGAGCGCACGCCGCTCTTCCACGGCAGCTTGCCCGTGGCCACCGACGTCCACACCGGCTCGGGCTGTGTCGGCCGGTGCGTGTTGAGGTGCATGGCCGCGCCCCGGTCGAGGATCCGCCCGAAATTGGGCAGGCGCCCGGCGAGGGCGGCGGTGGAGACGAAGTCGAGCGAGCCGCCGTCGAGCAGCACCATCACCACGCGGCCGCCGTGGGCGGGGCGCTCGATCCCGATGTCGACGTCGAGGGGCCGCGAGAAGAGCGGGAGAGGGCTGCCCGGCCCGCGCGCCGCCAGCGGGACGGCGAGGGACGCCAGCAGCGCGAGGGCCACGACGGTCCCGCCGACGCGACCCCGGCGGCGGCCGAACGTGTAGTGCGCGAGCGCGACGCCGAGGAACAGGAGCGCGCAGATTGTCAGGACCGCCGCACCCGCCGCCATCCGGCGCGCGGTGTCGAGGCTCTGCATCGGCGCGTAGGCCAGCAGGTTGAACCACATCAGGGCCGCGGCCCCTCCCGCGTCGAGCACGAGCAGCCATGAGAGCACGCGCAGGCTGATCCACCCCGGTGAGAAGACCTCCGCCGACAGGATCTGGCGGAACACGATCACCCCGTAGAAGAGCGCCGCGAGATGCACCCCGTAGTACAGGCCGAGCGTGAGGAGGAGCCCCGCCAGGTTCATCGGGTAGAGCGGGACCATCGGGTTGAGCTGCAGGGTGAGCACCGTGAGGTACACGGCACCCAGCGCCGCGGCAATCGCCGCGTTGCTGAACATCCGGAGGTAACGCATCCGCGCAGGATGTTAGCGCATCGGGCGCCCTCCCGGGCGGGTCGTGAAGCTCCGGGGTATACTCGGGGCCATGCCCGTCGACGTCGAGGCCGTGGTCCTCTCCAACACTCGCCTGCCGGGCGGGTACTCGGTGCTCGAGCTGCGCGCGCCGGAGCTGGCGTCCCTCGCCGAGCCCGGCCAGTTCGTCATGGTGCGCGCCTCGCACTGCGACGCTCCCCTGCTGCGGCGCCCCTACTCGATCTTCGACCTCGTGCGGGACGCGGACGGGCGCGCTTCGGGCTTCACCCTGTTGAACAAGCGAGTGGGGGTCGGGTCGGGTCTCCTCTACGAGGCGGCGCCCGGCGCACGCTTCTGCTGCCTCGGTCCGCTCGGGCGGCCGTTCACGCTGGCGGCCCCGCCAGTCGAGGCGTGGATGGTGGCCGGCGGCGTCGGCCTCGCCCCCTTTGCCACGCTCGCCCCGGCGCTCGCCGGCCGTGGGGTGGCGGCGACGCTGTTCTACGGCGGGCGAACCTCTGCCGACATCTTCTGCCTCGACCGCTTCGAGCCGCACGGCGTGGTCACCGGGCACCCGAACATCAAGTTCGCGACG
>DAOPQX010000196.1:0-6723 GCA_035348395.1 Vicinamibacterales bacterium
GCCCCGACGAGTTCGTCGGCACCTGGGCGATCCAGGGCATGTGGGACGAGTCGATCTCGCCGAGCGAGCTCGGCTGGGGCACACACGAGCGCGAACTGCCACCCCACGCCCTGCTGCCCGCCGAGGGCCCGCGTAACCAGATCATCCTGCCGCGCATGGGCCTCAACACCCAGGTCCGCTCCTGGGTCCCCGGGCAGGACATCGTCGGAATGGTCGTCACCCACGGCGAATCGTTCGGGGTGTCGCACGCGCTCACCGTGCATGAGAACGGCGTGCCCGTCTACCGCCCGACGGTCCACTATGCGTACCTGCCGTCCAACGACTCACAGGTCTCCCTCCACGAACTGCGGTGCCGCAACTACGAGCTGCACCCCCGCCAGCGGATCATGGGCGACGAGATCACCGCCGGGATGGACTTGTTCGGCGCGCTCCTCATGGGGCACCCGTTCGACTCCTGGTGGACGGGCAGCATTCTCTCCATCGCGCAGGCCCGCCGCTGCGTCCCGCATGTGAACGCCACCGCGTTACAGGTCGCCGCCGGCGTCCTCGCGGCCGTGCTCTGGGTGGAACGTAATCCCCGCCGCGGCTTCCACCTTCCCGAGAACCTGCCGCACGAGGAGATCCTGCGCGACGCCCGGCCGTACCTCGGCCGCGTCGTCTCCACCCGTTCGGATTGGACGCCGCTCAAGCGCCACCGCGTCTACTTCGACGAGAACCCCGAGGCGCGCGCCGACCACGAGGATCCGTGGCAGTTCCGCAACTTCCTGTTCACACCCTGAGGTGTGGCGCGCAGGAGCGGCAGCCACGTGGCGGGGTGCTTCAGCCCCCGCCGCTCGACTCCGCCCACCGCAAGCGTCGCCTCTCCGCAGGCGTCGCCTCTCCGCAGGCATCGTCCGCCGCAGGCGCCCCTTCTCCGCCCCACGCTTCGCCAACGCCAGCATCGCCCTCTCGTATCCGCCGGCCCGGGCTAAAGCACCGGGCCACGTGGCGGGGTGCTTCAGCCCCCGCCGTTCGACTCCGCCCACCGCAGGCGCCTCACCGCCGCCGGCTACAGCCTCACCGCTTGTAGAGCGGGCGGGCGGTGTAGCGGGTGTGGAGCAACTCGTGCGCCTTTGTGCCGTTGGGCTGGCCAAGGAAGTCCCGATACAGGCGCACCACCTCCGGGTTCTCATGCGAGCAGCGGACGGCCTGGTCGCGGTCGTCCTGGTAGAGGCCGGCGATGCGTTGCCGCCGCCTCTCGTTGTCGACGCCGTAGGGCTGGCCGCCGCCGCCGATGCAGCCGCCGGGGCACGCCATCACCTCGATGAAGTGGTACGGCGTCTCCTTGCCCTCGCGGCGCGCCTGTCGCACCTGTTCTAACCCAAGTTCGTCAGTTCAGGGAACGACTTTTCGAGTCATCAACGAGTTGCGTGATTCAAGCCGCGGATTTCGGCACTACATCGCTGATGGTGCGGGTGCCTTTGGGAAGGCGTAGGCCGAGATGGGCGAGCAGTTGGGCGGTGGCCGGCTCGGGGGTGGCGACGACACGCAGCCGCAGTTGCGTCACCACACCGGTGCGGCGGACCGGCAGCACCACGTCCATGCTTTTGATGGTGGCGAGCTGTTTGACCAGTTGACGGGCGCAAGTACCCAGGCCTTGGGCACTCATCCATTGCTCGAGGCTGCGCCACAGCGCCAACGAGAGGAAGCAGACCAGTATATGCGCCTGCACGCGGTCTTCCTTGTGGTGGAAGACCGGGCGCAGTCCCAGGTCGCTCTTGGCGGTGCGGAACGCGCTTTCGGCCTGGGTGAGCTGCACGTACCAACGCCACAGTTGCGCGGGGTCGGTCTCCTCGCAGTTGGTACGCAACAGGTAGGCGCCTTTCTCGCGGTGGGCTTTCTGGCCGGCGGCCAGATCGCTGCTCACGTGCAACGCGCAGGCGCGGCCCTGCCCGTCGTGTTCGACCTGCGCGTGCAGGATCGCCGCGGCGGCGGGATAGCGGCCGAGATGACGCCCGATGCGTCGGCCCACCGCCTCCAGATCCGACTGCGGCGTGCGTCGCAGCGCCGTGTCGATCTTGGCCAGCTCGGTGGTGAGCCGCTCGGTCTGCCGGGCGAGCATCGCGCGCTCTTTCAGGGCGCGGGCACTGCTGCGACACAACACGAAGCGTTCGCCCGGTACGCCGCCGGGATGCTCCACCAGACGCACTTCGAGGTCCTCGCGCACCTCGGTCCATTCGGAGTGTTCGAGCAGTTCGGCCTCGTGTGCGCGTAACCAACGTTTCGGTGTGCCGACTAGATAGCGGGCCTTGCGCGCGCGCAGGAACTCCAGGTTGGCCTCGCTGACCATGCCGCGGTCCATCACCCAGATGCGCGCGGCCTGCCCGTACTTTTGTTCCATCGTGCGCACGATGTGCTCGACGGTTGTCACATCCGTGCGGTTGCCCGCGAAGACCTCGAAGGACAATGGCAACCCCTCGGGCGTACACACCAGTCCGATGCACACCTGCTTGCAGTCGCTGCGATGATCGCGCGAGTAGCCGCGCTGCGCCTGCGGGTTGCGCTCGGCCTGCCCCTCGAAGTAGGTGCTCGTCACGTCGTAGAGCAGGAACTCGAAGCGCACGCCGAACCACTGCCGGTAGCGCTCCATCAGGTGCGAGCACAGCCGGTCCTTGTGGGCACCGAGATGATCGAGCGCGCGGTACAGCCGCGCGTCGTTGATCACCCCCGAGCCCACGCCGAGCAGATCGTCGAGCGCGGTCGTGTCGTACCAATGCTCGGCCACGCCCAGCTCGGAGCGTTGCGCGCAAAACCGCGCCACCGTCAGCAACGCCGCCACCTGCGACCATTCGACGGATTCGCGACCGGCGGGCAACAGCTCCGCCATCAACCGGTCCAGCCCGAGCCGGTGCCACAACGCCAACGCCAAGTACGGCTCGCCGAAGTCGCGCGCCCGCTCGATGCGCAACCCCCGCACGTCGACCTCCTCCCATTGCGCCGGCGCCTCGGCTGCCGGCCCGAAGCCGGGCAGCGGCACCTGCCGCGGCACCTTCGCCGCCGGCTCCCCACGCAACAAGGCCGGCAGATCATCCCAGCCGCCCCGCAGTCCCGGAACCTCGCGCTCCTCCAGTTTGCCCAGCGACGCCACCACCCGCTGCCGCGGTCCCCGCGCCGTGCGGTAGGTTACGCACAGGTTCCAGTAGCTGTAACCGACACCCCGCACGTGCTTGTCCTTTCGTCGCAGGAACATGGTGGCGGGATTTTCGCAGATCCCGCGCACCCCGCCAAGGGGGTGTTCGGCACTACAAGCCCTCCCTGCGCCTCGCTCCCTCTGGGCGCCTCGACCGACCAAACCCGCTCTCCTCGGAAACTTTTCTCCGCCTTACCCCAAACTGACGAACTCGGGCTAACACGGTCGACACATGGCCGAGGCCGTGCGCCACAGCGACACGGACCTTGGCTCCGCCGACGTCGACCACTGCGGTCCGCACGCCGTCGAGTCCGCGGACCGCGGCGAACTCCACCTGCCCGAGCTTCTGCCCGGTAGCGTAGTGGTGGGCGGTGCGCAACGCGGCCTCCATCACGCCGCCGGTGGTGCCGAAGATCGTGCCGGCGCCACTGTACTGCCCGAGGATCGAGTCGGCCGCACCGTCGTCGAGCGCGAGGAAATCGATGCCCGACTGCTTGAGCATGCGGGCGAGTTCGCGCGTGGTCAGGCAGATGTCCACGTCCTTGAAGCCGGAGGCGAACATCTCCTCGGTGCGCGACAGCTCGAACTTCTTCGCGGTGCAGGGCATGATCGAGACCACGACGAGCTTCGCGGGATCGATCCCGGCCTGTTGCGCGTAGTAGGTCTTGGCGAGCACGCCGAGCATCTGCTGGGGGGACTTGGCGGTGGAGAAGTTGTCGATGAAGTCCCAGTGCTTCTTCTCCATGAAGTCGGTCCAGGCGGGGCAGCACGAGGTGATGAGCGGCAGCGGCCCGCGCTGGTGGACGAAGCGTTGGACGAACTCGGTGGCCTCCTCGACGATGGTGACGTCGGCCGAGAAGTTCGTGTCGAACACGGCGTGGAACCCGAGCCGGCGCAGGGCGGAGTAGAGCTTCTTCGTGAGGTTCGTGCCCGGCGGCAGGCCGAACGCCTCGCCCACCGTCACACGCACGCTCGGCGCGATCTGAACCACGCAGACCTTGTCATGGTCGTTCAACGCCGCCCAGACCGCGGCGGTCTCGTCGTTCTCGACGATGGCACCGGTCGGGCAGTGGGCGGAGCACTGGCCGCACATCACGCAGGGCGACTCGGCCAGCGCGATGTCGCCGGCGGGGGCCATGCGGGTGTTGATGCCGCGTTCGAGGAACGAGAGCGCCCACACGTCCTGCATCTCCTGGCACACCTGGAGGCAGCGGCCGCATTTGATGCACTTGTCGAACTCGAGGATGATCGAGCCGGTGGAGCGGTCGGCAGGCAGGTCCTTGACGTAGCGTTTGATGCAGTCGGTGCGGATGTTGAAGTCGGCGGCGATCGCCTGGAGTTCGCACTCGCCGTTGCGGCCGCAGGTGAGGCACTCGGCCGGGTGGTTGGAGAGGATAAGCTCGAGCGTGGAGCGGCGGACTTCGACGATCTCGTTGTCGTGGGTGACGATCTCCATGCCGTCCTCCAGCGGGGTGCAGCAGGCGCGCAGGAGGCGCGGGCCGCCCTTGTTGCGCACGACGCACAGGCCGCAGGCCGCGGTGGGCAGGAGGTCCTTGTGCTTGCACAGCGTGGGGATCTTCACGGCGGCGCGCCGGGCGGCGTCGAGGATCGAGGTACCGGCCGGCACCTCGACCATGAGCCCGTTGATGGTGGCCTTGACGGCGGGAAGTGTGGCGACGGCGCTCATGGTCAGGCTCCTTCGGCGGCGGTGGCGACGGCCCGGGCGGGTTCGGCGCCGCCGGCGGCGCGGGCCATCTTGCGAGCGTAACTGGGACCGCCCTCGATGTACGCTTTGTACTCCTCGTCGAAGTAGCGCAGCGTCGAGAGCACGGGGTTCGGCGCGGTCTGGCCGAGGCCGCAAAGCGAGGCCTTCTGCATCGCCTGGCAGATGCGGCGCAGCGCCGCGATGTCCTCGGCGGCGCCCCGGCCGCGGGAGATGCGGTCGAGGATCTGCAACATCTGGAAGCCGCCGATCCGGCACGGCGCGCACTTACCGCACGACTCGTCGACGCAGAACTTCAGGAAGAACTTCGCGACGTCGACCATCGAGTCCGTCGTATCCATCACGATCATGCCGCCCGAGCCCATGATGGAGCCGAGCTGCTGGAGGGTCTCGTAGGCCACGGGCGTGTCGAGGTGCTTGTCGGGGATGACGCCGCCCGACGGGCCGCCGGTCTGCACGGCCTTGATGTCCCTGTCCTCGAGCACGCCGCCGCACACGTCGAACACGATGGAGCGCAGCGTGGTGCCCATCGGCACCTCGACGAGCTGGGCGGTCTTCACCTTGCCGGTGACGGCGAAGACCTTGGTGCCCTTCGTCGTCTCGGTGCCGTAGCCGGCGTACCAGGCGCCGCCGCGCAACAGGATGGCCGGGACGTTGGCGAGGGTCTCGACGTTGTTGATCGCGGTGGGCCGGCCCCACAGGCCGCGGACCGAGGGATACGGCGGGCGCGGGCTGGGGCTGCCGCGTTTGCCCTCGATGGAGGCGATGAGGGCCGTCTCCTCGCCGCAAACAAACGCGCCGGCGCCGAGCCGGATCTTGGCGTCGAACGAGAAGTCCGTGCCGAGGATGTTGCGCCCGAGCAGTCCGGCCTCGCGGGCCTGAACCAGCGCCCGCTCGACACGCTCGACCGCCTTCGGGTACTCGGCCCGGATGTAGAAATAGCCGTGGGCCGCGCCGATCGCGTAGCCGGCGATCATCAGCCCCTCGAGCACGTTGTGCGGATCGCTCTCGAGCACGCTGCGGTCCATGAATGCGCCGGGGTCGCCCTCGTCGCCGTTGCAGATCACGCACCGCGGCTCCGCTTTTTGCTGACGCGTGAAGCTCCACTTCTGCCAAGTGGGGAACCCGGCGCCGCCACGCCCGCGCAGCCCGCTGCGCTTCAGCTCCTCGATCACCTGCTCGGGCGGTCGCGACAACGCCGCCCGGAGCCCCTGGTATCCGTGCGCGCGTTCCAGATAGTCCTGCAACGACTCGGGGTCGATCGACCCGCAGTTGCGCAGGACGATCCGGACCTGCGGATCGGGCTTCGTCCAGCGCAGGTCGTCGACCACCTGCCGGCCCTGGACCGACTGCTCGACGATGCGCGCCACGTCGGGTGCGAGCACATTGGTGTAGGTCACGCCTGCGGGCAGGAGGGTCACCACCACGCCCTCGTCGTACACGCCGAGATCGAGGGCACGCACCACCTGCACCTGATCGGCGAACCCGCGGCGCTTCAACTCCTCGACGAAGGAGAACTGGAAAAACTTCGTCTTCGCCTCGCCCACGCCGGTGTCGAGCACGAGCAGGTGCGTGACCGGCGACGCGAGTTCCGCCGCCCCGCCGGCGGGAGCGATCACATGGTCGTCGATGAGGCGGCCGGACTGAAGGTGCGCGGCGACGATCTGCGGCGCCACGTCCGCCTTCACGCCGCCGTAGAGCACTGGCGGCAGACCGGCGGCGGCGACCGACAGGGCCGACGAGATCGTGCCCGTGCTCTCGTTGATGATAGTATTACCGCTGCCCTGTTGGATCTGGACCACGTCGACGGTCGCCGTGAGCGTGCCGGCAT
>DAOPQX010000197.1:0-6700 GCA_035348395.1 Vicinamibacterales bacterium
TGGTTCTGAGGTGCCGGAGGTGCTGGTGCTTGAGGTGCCGGGGGTGCTGGTGCTGAGGTGCCGGGGTGCTGGGGGCCTGCCGCACCGTGGCTACCCGCACCGCGCGTCGAAGGCGGTGCAGTGCTGAAGGTGCTGCGAACCAGCGCGGGAGCTTGCGCGATGCGCGCGGCTGACGCCGGTGCTGGTGCTGACAGCACCGTCAGCACCCCCGGCACGGCACCTCCGGCACCAGCACCTCCGGCACTTCCAGCACCAGCACCGTCTGCACCTCTGCACCACCTGCACCTCAGCACGACACGCATCAGTGGTGCTTATTCCGCGCGCAGCGCCGCGATGGGGTCGATCTTCGTGGCACGGCGGGCCGGCAGATACCCGGCCCCGAGCGCGACGAGGGCGAGCACCAGCGTGCCGGCGGCAAAGGTCAGCGGGTCGGAGGCCGAGACGCCGTAGAGGAAGCCGGAGAGCACCCGCGTCGCGGCCGCGGCCGCGGCCACGCCGCCAATGAGCCCGAGACCCGCATAGACGAGACCGTTTTGCAGCACGAGCCGGAAGACCGAGCGCGGCGACGCGCCGAGCGCGACACGCACGCCAATCTCCTGCGTTCTCTGGGCGACAGCCGTGGCGAGCACGCCGAAGAGGCCGATCGCCGCGAGCAGAAGCGCCGACCCCGCGAAGGCGGCAATCAGCACGGTATAGAACCGCTGCGAGCGCACCGTCCCCGTCACCACCCGCTCCATCGTCGTCACGTTGGCGATCGGAAGCGACGCATCCATCGCGCGCACCTCGCGGCGCACGGCCGGCACGAGCGACAGCGGGTCGATCCCGCGCACCTTGAGCGCGACGTCCATGAAGCGGAAGAACGCAATCTCCGCGTCCGACGCCTGGGCGAAGGGGCGGTAGACTGACGGCGTGGCCGCGCTGTCGAGACCGGCCTGCTTCACGTCGGCCACGACGCCGACGATCGTCATCCACGCCGCATCCGACTGCGCGCCTCCCCACTTGATCCGCTCTCCGACCGCGCGCCCGCCGTCGAAGAACAGCCGGGCGAGCGTCTCGTTCACGATCACCACCGGCGGGGCGTCGGGCTTCATCTCGGCCTCGGTGAAGGCGCGGCCCGTGACGAAGCGGATCCCGAGGGCCGGGAAGTAGTTGCCGTTGACGTACACCAGGGTGTTGGAGCCCGACACGCGATTGGCCCCCTTGGCCGGGCGCTCGACCGAGAACATCCGGGTCTCGGTCGTGTTCATCGGCAGGCTCGTCCCGCCGCCGGCCGCCTCGACGCCGGGCAGCCGCGCCAGCCGGCTCACCAGCTCGTCGTAGAACGTCCGCACCTGCCGAGCCTCCGGGTACGAGCTGGCCGGCAGCGCGGTCGAGAGCGAGAGAACCTGCGTGGGCGAGAAGCCCGGATCGGTGGCGAGCAGGCGCTCGAAGCTTCGGGCCAGCAGGCCTCCGCCAATGGCGAGGACCAGCGCCAGTGCGAACTGAACTGCGACCAACCCGCCCAGCAGCCGCGAGGTGCGGGGCCCGGTGGTTGCGCCGCGCCCCCCCTCGCGCAGCGCCTCGCCCCGGTTGCTGCGGGCGAACGGGATGGCCGGGGCGAGCCCGAAGATCAGCGTCGTTGCGAGCGAGGCGGCAAGCGCGAACGCCAGGACGCTCGTGTCCACCTGCACGGCCTCGACCCGCGGGATGTTGACGGGCAGCGCCGCCACCAGGACGTCTGTGCCCCACATTGCGAGCAGCACGCCCACCACGCCGCCCGCAAGGCCGAGCAGCGCCCCCTCGGTCAGGAGCTGCGCGACGAGGCGGCGCCGTCCAGCGCCCATGGCGGCACGCAGCGCGAACTCGCGCTGGCGCGTGGCGCCGCGGGCCAGCAGCAGGTTGGCGACGTTGGCGCAGCCGACCAGGAGCAGCAGCACGACCCCGCCGAACAGCACGAGGATCAGCGTGCGCACGCCGCCGACGATCGCCTGCTTGAGCGGCGAGACCGACAGCTGGAGCTTGAACTTCGGCTCGGTGCGGACCCCGGCAGGATAGGCCTCCTCGAGCCGCGGAACGAGCCCCTCGGCCTCGGCCCGGGCCTGCTCGATGGTGACGCCAGGCCGCAGCCGGCCGATCACCGACGAGTTGAACTGGTTGCCGTAGCCCTGCAGGTCGTCGG
This sequence comes from Vicinamibacterales bacterium, assembly GCA_035348395.1. Classification (GTDB taxonomy): domain Bacteria; phylum Acidobacteriota; class Vicinamibacteria; order Vicinamibacterales; family Fen-181; genus JARKSS01. Next base: position 2,159 of record DAOPQX010000197.1, read on the forward strand.
GCGTGAACCACTTGGGAAGGAACAGGTCGGCCGGCTGGTTGTTGAAGGCAGCCCAAGTCGCTCCCTCGCCCCGGGGCGGGAACTCCAGCCGCGGCCCGAGCACGCCGACGACCTCGTGCGGCGTGCGGTCGATGACGATCGTTCGCCCGAGGAGGCGGCGATCGCCGGCGAAGGTGCGCCGCCAGAGCGCGTCGCTGAGAATCACGACATGGCGCCCCTCGCCGGCCTCGCCGCTCGCGAACACCCGGCCGAGCGCCGGCTCGATGCCGAGCAGCGGGAACAGGTTCGGCGTGACACGGGCAGCCACGAGGCGCTCGGGCTGCGCGACACCCGACAGCTCCACCTGCCTGTTGTCGTACGCCGCGACGCCCTCCATGGTCCGGTTCCAGCGCGAGTAGGCATCGAAGTCGGGCGGCGAGAAGGGGACGACGGGGTAGTCGAGGCGCGGGAGTCCCTCGCTGATCGCCACCAGGCGGTCGGGCTCGCGAAACGGCAACGGGCGCAGCAGCACCCCGTTGGCCAGGCTGAAGATGCTGGTCACGGCGCCGATGCCGAGGCCGAGCGTGAGCACCGCAACCAGGGTCACCCCGGGCGTCTTGCCCGCCATCCGAAGCGCGTGCTTGAGGTCCGTCACGAGAAAGGACATGACTGCATCTCCCGGCTGGACGTGCCGACAGTACCTCAGGAAGGCGAAGACCGTACCGAAGGCCGAACCTCGGCAAATACTTGAGGAAACGGGATTAGAGCGCAGCGACCGGCCTCCCGGCCGTTCGGAGGCGCGCACGGACGTCCCGGAATCGGACAGCTGGAACGCGCGAGATGCCCAACGACTGGCTTGTCGAGGAGCGGTGCCCTCAGTGCGGCGGCCCGGTGTCGATGCACGAGGCCGATCGCATCCTCACGTGCGCCTACTGCAAGGTGCGCCTGTACGTGCTCGCGGGGGGCGCCCTCGCGAAGTACTGCCTGCCGGTGAAGCCGGCGCCAATCGGCACCATCGTGATGGTGCCGTACTGGCGCCTGCGGGCCCACCGCTACCGGCTGCTGCCGTCCGGCGTCGTGCCCGGCGCAGCCGACTGCACGGCCCTCGCCGCCGATGTGCCGGGCCTCGCCTCGTCGCTCGGTGTGCGCGCACAGGCCGTTCCGCTTCGTTTCGCGACGCCGGCTGCCGAAGGACGGTTTCTGCCGGCGACGCGCCCGCCCGACCTGGTGTTTCAGCAGCTCGAGCGGCTCAGGCGCGTCGAGCAAGGTCTTGCGAGTGGCCCGCGCGCGAGCGAGGAGCGCGAGGCCGCGCCGTTCGAGGCCACCATCACCACGGCCTCCTCGCTGGTCTACACGCCCGTGCGAGTGTCGGCGCGCTCGGTGTTCGACGCGGTGCTGAACCGGAGGGTTGCGGGGATCGACGCCGACAGGTGGAACGACGCGGTGCCGGGAGCCGACGATCGCCCGGCGCCGGTGCGGTTCCTCGCCACGCTGTGCCCGGAGTGCGGCTGGCAACTCGAAGGGGCCACCGGCACGCTGATCCTGCTCTGCGTCAACTGCGGCCGCGGGTGGCGAGCCGGCAAGTCGCAGCTCGTGCCGGCTGACTTCGACGTCCTGCCGGCGGACGGCTGGACACCCGACGCGCACCTGCCGTTCTGGCGCGCCGAGGCCCGCGCGGCGGCCACCTGGGCCGACTTCGTGCGCCTGGTCAACCTGCCCCGCGTCGTGCAGGCGGCCTGGGAGCGCGAGCCGCTGGGCTTCTGGTTCCCCGCCTTCGCCGCACACCCCGACCAGTTCCTGCGCGCCGCGCAGACACTCACCTGCGCGAGGCCGGGGCGACGCGAGGCGGCAGCGACGGAACAGGCATCAACGCCCGCAGAGCAGGCGCCGGCGTCTTTGCAGCCGAGGAAGTGCCGGGCGGTGACGCTGCCGGAAGCTGCACTGGACGAGGCGCTGTTCGTGCTGCTGGCAAGCCTCGGGCACGCCCGCCGCGGCATGCGGGAGATCCTCGCCGGGATCGATCTCCACGTCCACGAGCGCCGCCTGGTTTACGTGCCCGCCCGCTTCAACGGCCGCGAACTGGTGAACCCCGAACTGGGGCTCACGGTGCAGAGAAGTCTTCGGTCTTCGAGCTTCAGCTCCCAGCTTTGAGGCTCACGTCGGCTCCGGGAATCGCCCGCTCGATCTCGGCGGCGTCGGTGTCGGGAAGCTGGAAGTCGGCGGCCTTGACGATCTCGGCCACCTGGGCAGGCCGGCGGAAGCCGGCAATCGCGGCCGTGACGGCCGGGTGGCGGAGGGTCCAGGCGATCGCGGCTTCCCCGGGCGTCCGGCCATGCCGGGCCGCAACCGTGCGGAGTACCTCGACGAAGGCCAGGTTGGCGCTGAGGTTCGGCTCCTGGTACTCCCTCGTCCGCTTCCTCCAGTCGTCCTCCGGCAGCGCGGCGATGCGCTCGCGGGTCATCTTGCCGCTCAGGAGGCCGGCCTGCATCGGGGAATAGACGATGACGCCGATGTCGTGCGCGAGACAGTACGGCAGCACCTCGGCCTCGATCTTCCGGCGCAGCAGCGAGTAGGGCGGCTGCAGCGACTCGACCGGTGCCACGCGGTTGGCGCGCTCGAGGTCGTCCACGCCGAAGTTCGACACGCCGATGTGCCTGACCTTGCCCTCCCGCTTCAGCTCGGCCAGGGCTCCCCACCCCTCCTCGAGGCGATCCGCGGCGGCGTCGGGAGCATTCGTCCACCGCGGCCAGTGAACCTGGTAAAGGTCGATGGCCTCGACGCCCAGCCGGCGCAGGCTGGCCTCGCACTCGCGCCTGATGGACGAGGCGTCGAGCGAGTGCGTGACCTCGCGCCCACCCTCGGGCCAGACGAGGCTGCACTTGGTGAAGACGTAGGGCCGCATTCCGGCGGGGATGCGCTCGAGGGCGCGACCGACCACCTCTTCCGACCGGCCGAGGCCGTACACCGGAGCGGTATCGATCCAGTTGACACCCAGGTCGGCCGCCTTCTCGATTGCGGCAATCGACTCGTTGTCGTCCTGCGGCCCCCAGCCGAACGCGTAGCCGCCGCCGCCAACGGCCCAGGCCCCGAACCCGACGCGCGTGATCTCGAGTCCCGTCCTGCCAAGTCGCTTCTTCTGCATCGGTCGCCTCCTGATCCCGGAGATCTCCGGCGCCCGTGAGTTTCTGCGGTGAGGTACGTCACAGACGGAACGGCTCGTCCACGTTCACCACAGAGGCACAGAGGCACGGAGATGCACGTAGAGGTTTCAGATCATTCTAGTAATCTCGCCCGATCCTGTCGTGCCGGAGGTGCAGGAGGTGCAGAAGGTGCAGCGGGCCTGCCGCGCCGTAGCCGCGCCGCGCGGCGAAGGCGGGTGCTCGTGCTGGTGGTGCCACAGGTGCTGGTGCAGCGGGTGTGGGCGCGGCACTCTCGGCACCAGCTCTTCCGGCACCATCAGCACCTTCAGCACCTCCTGCACTTGCACCTTCAGCACCCCCTGCACTGCACCTTCAGCACCTCCTGCACTTGCACCTTCAGCACCTCCTGCACTGCACCTTCAGCACCCCCTGCACTGCACCTTCAGCACCCATGCACTGCACCTTCAGCACCTCCTGCACTGCACCTTCAGCACCTCCTGCACTTGCACCTTCAGCACCTCCTGCACCTTCTGCACCTCCTGCACGATCTGATCTCCAACCCCTTCGTTGTTATCATCGTGAAGATGTCGACCCCTTCGCCAGCCCTGCGGTCGGCGTGGCAGCGGCACGAGCGCCGCTGGGCCGATCACCTCTACGTGTACGCGGTCGTCTCCAGGCGAAGCCGCGGGGTCTCGGTGGGGATCAACCTCAATCCCGGGAAGGAATGCAACTTCGACTGCATCTACTGCCAGGTCGATCGCGGAGTGCCGGGAAGGACGCGGCGGGTGGACCTCAAGGTGCTCGAGAGCGAGCTCGACGCCATCCTGGCCGCGGCTCGTGACGGCTCGCTGTACCAGTCCCCGCCGTTCGACGCGCTGGCGCCCGACCAACGTGCCGTCCGCGACATTGCCTTCTCCGGCGACGGAGAGCCGACCACCTTCCGCGGCTTCGGCAAGGCGGTGGAGATTGCAGCGTCCGCGAGGCGCCGGCACGGCCTCGACGGGGCAAAGCTGGTGCTGATCACCAACGCGGCGCACCTCGCGAAACCGCAGGTCCGCGAGGCGCTGGCGCTCCTCGACGCGAACAACGGCGAGATCTGGGCCAAGCTGGACGGCGGAACCGCGGGGTCGTTCCAGCGGGTGAACCGGTCGAACGTTACGCTCGAGCAGGTGCTGGACAACATCCTCGATGCGGCGCGCGTGCGCCCCGTGGTGATCCAGTCGCTCTGGATGCGCCTCGACGGCGAGCCGCCCTCCGACGCCGAGGTCGTCGCGTTCTGCGCCAGGCTCGAAGGGCTTCGCGCGTCGGGCGGGCAAGTCACGTCGATCCAGCTCTACACGGTCGCGCGCAAGCCGGCCGAGCCGTCGGTCCTGCCGCTGAACGACGCCGAGCTCGACCGGGTTGCGGGCCTGGTGCGCGACCG
>DAOPQX010000198.1:0-6681 GCA_035348395.1 Vicinamibacterales bacterium
GACGGATCCCCGACCGGGATGATCGTGAGCGGCTGGGTGATGGTGACCAGGCCGTAGGTGGCGCTGATGAGCACCGTCGTCACCTGGCTGACCGGCTGGGTTGTCACGTAGAACTCGCGCCACGTCCCCTCGAGCACGTCGAAGGCCGACGGCACGGTGGCAATCGCGGGGTTGCTGCTCGCCAGCGTCACCCTGGCGCCGCCCGGCACGTTGCCCGTGGTGATCGTCGCCCTCGCGAGCGAGGGTTTGCCGCCGACGATGGGCGAGTTCAGGGTGAGCGACGCGAGGCTCACGGCAACGTTCGTCTCGACCGCGGAGTTGTCGGAGAGGTCGGGATCGAAGGCGTCGGCGCGAACGGTGGCGCGGTGCGTGATCTCACCGGCCGCGGTGGCGCGCACGGTCAGCATGAGGTCGCGTCCCCGCCCGCCGGGGGAGATCGTCTGCCGGAGCCTGCAGGTGAGCCGCTGGCCCGACCGGGTGCAGTCCCATTCGGTCGTGTCCCAATCGACGTACTCGACCGGCCCCGACAGCTCGTCGCTGATCACCACGCCAGTCAGGGGGTGCGGCTGATCGTGATAGACGCTGACGCCGAGCGTCAGCAGCCGCCCCGCCTCGTGGGGCCTGGGGATGTTGGTGTCGATCTCGTTCTCGTGCCGGCTCAGGCTGATGGCGATGTCGATCGGCGGCACCAGCAGGAACGCCCGGGGCTCGCCGTCGAGCGTCGCGTTGCCGACGATGTTGCCGTACTGGTCGATGCCGGTGGCCGCGTGCAGCACCCAGGGGCTGCCGGGCGCGAGCAGCGAGTTGAGATCGGTCGCCACCCGGTCGCGCCACAGCACGGCGTGCCGCGCGCCGCTGCTCGTGTCGGCCTCGCCAACGATGTCGCCCTCGTCGTTGATGGCGCGGGCAAAGGCGAAGGCGCCGCCCAGGCCGGGGAGGGCCGCCGACACCCCATCGGCATGGATGAACGCGCCGCCCGAGGTGTCGCCGTTCGAGAAGAAGCCGACAATCTGCCCCGCACGGTTGATGGCGGTCGCAACGCTCGACGAGCCGAGCGCCTGCGCCAGCAGGGTGGCCGCGCCGTCCTCGTAGAGGAAGGCCTGGCGGCCGCGGTCGGCGGTATCCACGTAGCCGACGATCTGGCCCTCGTCGTTGATGGCGAGGGCGGCGTGGTCGTCACTCCAGGGGAGGTCGAGCGCGGTCATCGCGCCGTCCTGGTAGACGAAGGCCGTGGTGTGCGCGTCGCCGGCGGTCTTCGACGACCCGACGACCGCGCCCCAGTCGTTGGCGCCGTACGCGGCGCTCTCGGAGCCGCCGAGGGTTCCGAGGTCGGTGAGCGGGCGGTTGAACTCGGCCGCAAAGGCGTGGAACCGGCCCGAGGCCACCTGGGCGCGGCCCACGATCCGCCACCCGGTGGTGACGAAGACGGCCTCGCTCTCGCGGCCCCCGAGGGTTCCCAGATCGCGCATGCCGTTGAGGGCGCGCCACACGAAGGCATGCCGCGCCCCCGAGGCGGTGACGCTGCTGCCGGCGGCGAACTCACCGAGGTCGCCGACGCCGTTGGCGGACGCTGTTGCGCCGCCAAGGGTCCCGAGGTCGATGGCGGTCCACGTTCCGGTCGGCGACTGGGTGGCGACGGGCGAGCCGGCGGCGAACAGGCTGCACGCCAGCACGATCCCGGCGAGCACCGCGCGGACGCGTGTCGAGCGCCACATGGGTCCCTCCTGCAGGTGGTGTTGTGGGGGCGAGCGCGTACGGTTGTGCAGGTAGCGTGCCCGGCGGGCCGCGCAGGATTGTGAAGGATCGCGCAAGTGCCGGTGCGGGGCGCGGGCCGTCGTGTCGTGTTCCCAATCAGTCGAGCTTCACGCCTGCCGATAACGGACGGGCTCGCGCCAGCCGTCAGGGCGACCACCCGCCTTCGCCTCCACGAGGCTTCGGCGCGCCGCCGGACTGGCGCGGGAACCGGAATTGGGATTGAATCGAGGCGATGGTTTTCGCCGCCGATCCTTACGTGGCCCCGCCCGCCTTGCGCAACGGCCACCGCATGACCCTCTACGCCTGGGCCCGGCGGCGGCGCTTCCCGCGGCTGCCCGAGCCCGAGGCCCGGCTGTTCGACGTGGCGCCGCAGACGCGCGTGCTGGCCAAGTGCCACTGGCAGGACCGGCGGGCCGAGCACCCCACCTTCCTGCTGCTTCACGGCCTCGAGGGATCGGCCGACGCCCACTACATGCGCGGCCTGGCCGACAAGGGCTGGGCCGCCGGCTTCAACGTCGTCAGGCTGAACCAGCGCAACTGCGGCGGCACCGACCACCTGGCCGAGGGCGTGTATCACTCGGGCCTCACCGCCGACCCCATGGCCGTGATCCGCGAGTTGATCGACCATGACCGCCTCCGGTCGATCGTCGTCGCCGGCTACTCGCTCGGCGGGAACCTGTCGGTGCGCATGGCCGGAGAGTACGGCGACGCGGTTCCAGCAGAGGTGAAGGGGTTCGCGGCGGTGTCGCCGACGATCGACCTGATGTCGTGCATCGAGGCGCTCGAGCGCCGGTCGAACTGGATCTACCAGTGGAATTTCATGCGCGACCTGAAGGGGCGCATCCGGCGGAAGGTGCGTCTCTACCCGGAGAGCTACTCGGTGGCCGGCCTCCGACGCCTCCGCACCGTCCGCCAGTTCGACGATGCCTACACGGCGCCGATGAGCGGCTATCGCGACGCGGCCGACTACTACCACCGCGCGAGCGCGCTGCGAGTGATCGCCAACGCCCGCGTCCCCACGCTGATCCTGTCGGCCGAGGATGATCCGTTCGTCCCCGCGGAGCAGTTCCGCCACCCCGATGTCGCCGGCAACCCGCACGTGAAGGTCGTCCTCACGCGCCACGGCGGCCACTGCGGCTTCATCGAAGCGTCGAGGGACGGCTACGATGGCTACTGGGCCGAGCGGACGGTGGTCAAGTGGGGGCAGCAGGCCGATAAGACCCGGGGAGGTGGTTCGTGACCGAAGCGACGCTGCCGGCGGTTGGACAGGGACCCGCCTGGGTGACGGCGGAGATGCCGCCCGGCTATCAGAATCGACTCTTCGAGATCCAGCGCCTGACGGCCGATCTCCGCGAGATGGACCAGATCGCGCGGGTGTTGTGGGAGACCGGCCAGCCGCTCGAGCAGGCTGTCGCCGCGATCCTCGGCGCGGTCGAGTGCGAGGTGGACGCCGAGCGCGGCACCGCCGGGGCGCTGGTTGCCACGATCGGTTCCTCGCGGCGTTTGCTGCTCGTGGTCTCGGGCGGAGCGGGACCGATCGAGAAGACGAGCGAAGAGCTGACGCGGGCGTTCCAGGCCGTGCAGTTCGCCTCGCCCGGCGACCGTGTCGTGCTGGTGGGTGGGAACGATCCCAACACGCCTCCCGCCGATCGGCCCGCCCCGGTCCTGCCCGAGGCGCTCGACATTGTCGAGCGGATGGGCGTGAACGTGACGACGACCGCCACCGTGTTCAGGCTGTGGCGCCTCTCGCTCGAGGACAAGCCCAAGGCGCGGAAGGCCCTCGATCAGCTGCACGCGCAGGACGGGGGAGTCTTCGTCATCCCGGCGCGCTAGGGAATTTCCACCCTCGGCTCATTCCTCGCGCAACGCCAGGATCGGATCGATCCGGCTCGCGCGGCGCGCGGGGATCATCCCGGCCGCCGTGGCGACCGCCGCGAGCAGCACCACGGTGAGCATGGCGATTGCCGGGTCGTGCGGCCTGACGCCGAAGAGCTGGGCCGAGACCAACCGGCCGAGCCCGAGCGAAACGGGAACGCCGATGGCGAGGCCGGCAGCGAGCAGCAGCAGCACCTCGCGCATCACGATCCAGGTGACGCTCCGGGCCTGCGCGCCGAGCGCCATGCGGATCCCCAGCTCCTTGGTCCGCCGGGCGACCATGAAGGCCATCACCCCGTACAGGCCGATCGAGGCGAGGAGTGTGGCGAGCAGGCCGAACCCCGCCGACAGCATCGCGATCAGCCGGTCGGTGAGCAGCGTCTCGTCGAGCTGGGCCTCGAGGGTCTTCATGCCGAACACCGGGATCCCGGCGTCGAGGCGCCGCACCTCGTTGCGGACCAGGCTGTGCACGCTGCCGGCCGGCGTCAGCGTGCGCAGGTAGAAGACCGCGCTCTCCTTCCCCCAGTTCGGGATGTACACCTGGCGGCGCAGCCCCTCGCGCGGCCCCTCGTACAACGCGTTGCCGGCAACGCCGACGATCTCGATCGTCAGCTTCGTGTCGGGGCCGTCTTCCCAGCCGATGCGCTTGCCGACGGCGCTGCGTCCCGGGAAGAAGTGGTCGGCGAAGCGCTTGTTGACGATCGCCGTCTTGATCTGCTCGAAGGGCACCGCATCGTCTGGCCTGAAGTCGCGCCCCTCGAGGATCGGCACCTTCATCGTCTTGAAGTAGCCGGGCGAGATCATGTTCATCCACATCTGCATGTCCTCGCCGTCCTTGGCCGTGTGTCCCTCGACCGCCATCGAGCTGTCCCACTCGTCGCCGGCGAGGATCGGCACCGCCGCGAAGGCCGCCGAGTGCACCCCGGGCGCCGATCGCAGCCGGTCGAGGAGCTCGCGGTAGAACCGCGTGGCCCGCTCGTCGTCGTAGCCGCTCAGCGCCGGCGACAGCTCGAACGCGACCAGGTTGTCGACGGCCACGCCCGTCTCGGTGGCCTTCAGGTTCTGCAGGCTGCGAACGAACAGGCCCGCGCCGGCCAGCAGCAGGAAGCTGAGGGCGACCTGCGCCACGACGAGGCTCTTCCGGAGGAACCCCGATCCCCGCGTGCCTGCGACAGCGCCCGCCGTGTCCTTCAGCGTGGTCCAGGGGTCCCAGCGGCTGGCCCGGAGCGCCGGCAGGAGGCCGAACACCAGGCCCGTGGCCGTGGCCAGGGCCAGCGTGAACCCGAGCAGGCGCCAGTCCGGGTACGGGGAAATCAACAGCGGCTGTCCTTGCGACGGCAACAGGGCGAGGAGGCCGCGCGTCAGGCCGACTGCGAGGGCGAGGCCCGCGACGCCGCCCGCGGTCGACAGCACCAGGCTCTCCGCGAGCAGCTGGCTGACGAGGCGCGCGCGCGACGAACCGAGCGACAGCCGCACGGCAATCTCCTTCTGGCGCGAGAAGCCGCGGGCGATCAGCAGGTTCGCCACGTTGGCGCAGGCAATCAGCAGCACCAGGCCGACCATGCACATCAGGACGACCAGCGCCTTGGAGAAGTCGTTCCGCAGCGGCGAGTAGCCGACGGCCGCCGGCGTCACGACCAGCCGCCCCTTCATGAACTCGGCGCGGTGGTACGCCGACCAGTCCTTCGCAGCGGCGAGCGTCATCTCGTAGGCGCGGATCTGCGTGAAGAGCCCCTGGAGCGGCGCCCGCGCCGACTCCAGCGTGTAGCCGGGCTTCAGCCGGCCGAACACCTGAACCCACCTCGAGCGGCGGTTTTCCATCTGCAGCCAGGTCACCGTCGGCATGATCACCGGCTGCATCAGGATCGGCACCCGCAGGTGCGGCGAGCGCGATGGGTCGAGGCCGGTGAACCCTTCCTCGGACACGCCGACGATCGTCATCGGGTAGTCGTTCACCCGGATCTTGCGCCCCACGACGCCCCGGTCGCGGTTGAAGTGGCTCACCCAGTACCCGTGGCTCAGCACGACCACGGGGTGTCCCAGGTAGACCTGGTCGTCCTCCCGTGAGCTGAACACCCGCCCGACCGCGGGCCTGACGCCCAGCATGGTGAAGTAGTTGCCCGAGACCAGCTCCGACTCCACCCGCTCGGTCTGCTGGCCCACGGTGACCGAGACCGGCACCAGCCGGCGGCAGATCACCTCGGAGAGCGGCTCGGCCTTCTGCTGGAAATCACGGTAGAGCGGGTACGAGTGTGCCCGCGAACCCATGTTGCTGCCCATGTGGGGCCCTTCCTGGTGCAGCATCACCAGCTCGCCGGGCTCCCGGACGGCCAGCTTCCTGAGCAGGACCTGGTCGATCAGCCGGAAGATCGCGGCGTTGGCGCCGATTCCCAGGGCCAGGGAGAGGACAGCCACGGCGGTGAAGAGCGGGCTGCGGCGCAGGCCGCGGAGCGCCAGGCGCAGGTCGTGGATGAGGGTGGCCATGGACGATTGGACGGGCCAGGGACCTGGAGGGTTCGCACGGTCGAGAGGCTGCCGTGATGTAACCTCTTTCGCATGCGCCACGACTTCGACCGCATCGTCGATCGCCGGAACACCCTGTCGCTCAAGTGGGATCACTGCGAGCAATGCTTCGGGATCGAGGACGTCATCCCGATGTGGGTGGCCGACATGGACTTCGAGGCGCCGCCCGCGGTGGCCGAGGCGCTGCGGTCGCGCGCCGCCCACCCCATCTACGGCTACGCGTCCACGCCCGATTCCTTCTGGCAGGCCGCGATCGACTGGCTCGACAGGCGGCACGGGTGGAAGGTCGAGCGGAAGTGGCTCGCCCGGTCGCCCGGCGTGGTGCCTGCACTCAGCCTGTGCGTCAACGCGTTCACCGAGCCGGGCGACGGCGTGGTCGTCCAGCCGCCGGTGTATTACCCGTTCTTCTGGGCGGTCGAGAACAACGGGCGGCGGCTGGTGCGAAACCCGCTGGCGGCCGGGGCCGGCGGGCGGTACGTCATGGACCTCGCCGGCCTCGAGTCGAAGCTCGACGAGCGGACGCGCCTC
>DAOPQX010000199.1:0-6653 GCA_035348395.1 Vicinamibacterales bacterium
GCAGCTCGTCGAGCGCGTCGCGCAGCTCCGCGGCCCGCTGGTAACGCGCACCGGGATCCTTCTCGAGCGCGCGCCCGATGATCGCCTCGAGGGCCGGGGGGAGCGACGGGTTGATGGGGCCGATCGCGGCAGGCGGCCGGTTCAGCAGCGCGTCGAACACCACGGCGGCCGTGGCGCCGCCGTAGGTCTGCTGGCCGGTCGCCATCTCGTGGAGGACGAGGCCGAGCGAGAAGATGTCGCTGCGGCCGTCGAGCGGCTCGCCCCGGGCCTGCTCCGGCGACATGTACGACACGGTCCCCATCGTGAGGCCGGTCTGCGTGAGGGCGGGCAGCGCGTCCTCCCCTGCCGGCGCGGCCTGCATCGGCTTGGCGAGGCCGAAGTCGAGCACCTTCACCTGGCCCCGGGTGGTGATGAAGATGTTCCCCGGCTTCACGTCCCGGTGGACCAGCCTCGCCTGGTGCGCGGCCTCGAGGGCGTCGGCCACGGCAATCCCGATCTCGAGGATCAGGTTCAGCGGCGCCGGCCCCCGATCGATCACGTGGTGGAGCGGCTCGCCCTCGAGCAGCTCCATCGCGATGAAGGGGCGCCCCTCGTGCGAACCGATCTCGTAGATCGTGCAGATGTTCGGGTGGCTCGCCGCCGAGAGGTAGCGCGCTTCCCCCTCGAAGCGCGCGACGTTCGGCTCCTCCTCCGCCAGGTCGGCGGGAAGGAACTTGAGGGCAACCGGCCGGCCCAGCGCGAGGTCCTCGGCCTTGAAGACGACGCCCATGCCGCCTTCGCCGAGTTGCTCGGCAATCCTGTAGTGCGAAACGATGGTGCCCGGCTGCATGCTCTCGCACGCAGTCTATGGACGCGCGCCGGCCGAAGTCAACCATCCGGCCGGCACTCCTGCCGGGCGGACGGCGGCCCGCGGCCAGCCCGGGCTGGCGGGGAGCCTGCCGCCGCTACGCGCCGTCTCGCTTCCCGGTCTGCGCGGTGTACGTGCTCTCGAAAATCCGGTCGGCGTTGCCCGACTCGAACCCCTCGCGCCGGTGCTCGCGGCGCACCTCGTGCGGCGGCAGGTGGGTGAACTCGTCGAGAACGCGGCGCTCTGCGAACTCGACGTACGACCCGGCAATCCGCTTCCGCTCGACGCCCCCCCGGCCGTCGTCGAACTCGGCGTCCACCATCGCCGCCACCGTGGAGCTTTGCAGCAGCTTGCCGTCCGGGCTCGTCTTCACCTTGCCGCCCGAGTCGTTGAGGGTGAACCCGTGAAGCTCGAGGAAGCGGTTGAACTCCTCGAGCGAGCCGTAGGCGCCGGGCAGGTTGTGCACCGCGATCGTGAAGTGGTTCAGGTAGTACCGGTTGTAGATCACCCAGGCGGCGTACTCGCTCTCGTCCCGCAGCCGGACGTAGTCGGCCCACGTGGGCGTCCGCCAGAGCGGCGCGTGCAGGAATGCCACTACCGCCGGGGCATCGTCCAGGTCGAGCCGCCCGACCGGGTCTTCGCGGACGAGGTCGGTGTAGGAGTGGACGATCCGCTGCGCCTCGGGTGACAGCTCCCCCACGCGCAGCTGGGAGATGAAGATGCGCGGGAAGCGCTCGGCGGGCGGGGCGTACCAGTGCGCGTCGAGCTTCTTCTCGGCGAAGTGGTACCGGTCGCGCCGCTGGTAGCCGTAGTGGAGGAACACCCGCTCGAGCGAGGCGATCCCCAGGTTGGGCACGCCCAGGGTGCGGAAGGCGATGTGGTCGTTCTCCAGCGCCTCCTCGGCGGGGATGATCCCCTCGCGAACCATCTCGCGGACGATTTCCTGGACGTCGGGCACCTGCGCCCGGTAGCGGGACATGAGGCCGTCGAGCACCGCTGACAGCGCTGCGAGCCGATCGGTGGGCATGGGTGGTTGCGCTCCCAATCCTCAGCCTACCACATCGGCCGGCGGTCACTTCCCGCGGGTGTTCCTGCGGTAGTAGAGCGAGTAGTGCCGGTACTTGCCCGGCATGTGCGAGCCGATCCCGGCGATCGCGACCACCGTGTAAAGGATCGGAACGCGGGCGTCCCAGGCGAGGAGAATCAGGAGCAGCAGCAGCAGCTTCAGCACGACGAGCAGCCCGCTGACCTGCATGAGCCAGTCGAGCGTCGCGTACATCTCGATCGCCATCAGCACGGCGCCGGTCGCGATCGACGCCCACAGCCACCCGATCAGCCGGTCGTGCGGCAGGCCGAAGACATGACCGCCGAGGAGGGTGCCGACGACGGCGATGTGCGCGGTGCGGAAGACGACGTTCCAGGCGCGGGCGTGGGCGAGGCGCCGCGGCGGCACCGGCAGCAGGAGTTCACGCAAGGCCATGAAGGAGGTAGTGTAACGAAGAACGGCCGCCTCGCGGCGGCCGACCCCGTTCATTTGCCCGCCGAGGGGCTCCCGAACTAGGATGAGCCCATGTACGAGACAGTACTCGCCCTGCACTCGGTGCTGCGGTGGCTCGTGGTCCTCGCCGGCATCTGGGCCGTGGCTGCCGCCTTCGCCGCGGCGCGCCGGAGGGAGTGGACGCCGGCCGACAACCGGCCGGGGTTGCTGTTCGTGCTGGGGCTCGACGTGCAGCTGCTGTTGGGGCTGGCGCTCTTCCTCTTCCTGAGCCCGATCACGCGCGCTGCGATGCTCGACATGGGCACGGCGATGCGCAGCAGCGCGTCGCGCTTCTGGATCGTCGAGCACCCGACGCTGATGATTGCCGCCGTGGTGCTGGGGCACGTGGGCCGGGTCGCGGCGCGCCGGGCGGGCAGCTACCGCGCCGGGAACCGCGCCCAGTTCTGGTTCGCGCTCGCCCTGGTCGCGGTGCTGCTCGCCACGCCGTGGCCGTTCGTTGGCCACGCCCGCCCGTGGTTCCGGATGCCGTTCTGACGCGTCGAGCGGCCTGCTAGTCCTGGTGCACCAGGTACGCCTCGACCATGATCAGGTTCCGCTCGCCGGCCGCCTTCACCACCTGCAGCAGGGTCCCCATCGTCGCCTCTTCCTCCACCTGCTCGGTGACGAACCAGCGGAGGAAGTCCTGGGCGGCGAAGTCCTTCTGATCCACCGCCATCGCCATCAGGGCGTTGCAGTTGCGCGTGACCTCGCGCTCCCAGTCGAGCGACTTCTGCACCGCCTCTTCGACCGACTTGAAGGTGGCCTGCGGGGCCGGGATCGCGGGGATCTCCACGGTCGCGCCGACGTCGTTCAGGTACTTGACGAACTTGAGCGCGTGCATGCGCTCTTCGTCCGCCTGCTTGTGAAACATGCCGGCCAGCTTGCGGAGCGCCAGCGACTCGAAGTAGCAGGCGATGTTCGTGTACTGGTGCGAGGCGAAGAACTCGCGCCCGATCTCTTCGTTGATGGCCGCGTTCAGTTCCTTGCTGATGAGCATAGATTCTCCTGGATTGGGAGAGCTGTCGTTCTCGTTCCCCGGATGTTCGTCCATCATACCGCAGACCTCGGGCAGCCCGTCCGTTCTCGGACGGCCCGCGCGCCTTGTCGGGGCCGCTGCCCTTGCGGCAAGCTGTGACGATGGAAACGGTCGCCCTGCCTTCCCCGAACGCCGCAGACCAGGCAGCCTTCCTGGCCGCTCACCCCGAGTACGAGGCGACCCGGGGGATCGACGAGCTGCGCGCGCGCGAGTTCGCCCGGCTCGACGCCCACGGCGACGTCTACCTGGATTACACCGGGGGCGGGCTCTACGCCGCCTCGCAGGTGCGCGCGCACGCCGAGCAGCTGCTGGCGCACGTGTTCGGCAACCCGCACTCGTCGAACCCCACGTCCCTGAGATCGTCCGAGCACGTGGAGCGCTGCCGCGCGGACGTCCTCCGGTACTTCAACGCGCCGCGGGACGAGTACACCGTCATCTTCACCAACAACGCCAGCCAGGCCCTGAAACTGGTCGGCGAGTCGTACCCCTTCGAACCGGGCAGCACCCTTCTCCTCACCTTCGACAACCACAACTCGGTGAACGGCATCCGGGAGTTCGCCCGAAGCCGGGGCGCGCGGACGGTGTACCTGCCGGTGTTCCCGCCCGACATGCGGGCCGACCCCGCCCTTGTCGCCGGGCGGCTCGACGCGCTGGCCTCCCCGGCGCCGAACCTGTTCGCTTACCCCGCCCAGTCGAACTTCTCCGGCGTGCAACACCCGCTCGAGTGGGTGGCGCGGGCGCAGGAGCGGGGCTGGGACGTGCTGCTCGACGCCGCCGCGTTCGTCCCGGCCAACCGGCTCGACCTCTCCGCCGTGCAGCCGGAGTACCTCGTCCTGTCGTTCTACAAGATGTTCGGCTACCCGACCGGGGTCGGAGCGCTGCTGGCCCGCCGGCGCGCGCTCGAGAAGCTCCATCGCCCGTGGTTCGCCGGTGGCACGATCACGGTGGCATCGGTCCAGGCCGACCGCCACTACCTGGCACCCGGGAGCGCGGCGTTCGAAGAAGGCAGCCCGTCGTACCTCACCATTCCCGCCGTGGAGTTCGGCCTGTCGCTCGTCGAGTCGGTGGGGATCGACACCATCCACACGCGCGTCCGCTGCCTGGCGGGCTGGCTCATCGACGCCCTGCTCTCGCTGCTCCACGACAACGGCGAGCCGCTGGTGCGCTTGTATGGCCCGGCAAACACGACGGCGCGGGGCGCAACCCTCGCGCTGAATTTCTACGACCGAATCGGGCGCGCCCTGGACCACCGCCTCATCGAGCGGCAGGCGAACCGCGAGCGGATCTCGCTGCGCACGGGCTGCTTCTGCAATCCCGGGGCGGGCGAAACGGCGCTCGGCTTGACCAAGGGCGAGCTGGACTCGTGCTTCCTGCACTCGTCGCGCCGCATGACGTTCGATCAGTTCCGCAGCTGCATCGACGGCAGGAGCAGCGGGGCGGTGCGCGTTTCGCTGGGGCTGGCCAGCAACTTCGACGACGTCCTCGCCATGCGCAACTTCGCGCGCCAGTTCCTCGACTGGGAGAACGGGCCGGAGGACTAGATAGGCTCAGGGCGTTTGGCGAAGGCGGGGCTCACGGCTCTGGGCGGAGGCGGTGGAGGGCGATGCCGGTGGCGGTGGCGACGTTGAGCGAATCGACACCGGGCGCCATCGGGATGCGAACCTGCAGGGTGGCCGCCGCGAGGGCCGCGGGGGTCAGGCCTGCCCCCTCCGATCCCGCCACCAGCACGAAGCGTTCGGGCGGGCGCCTGGCGACGTCCTCGATAGGCACCGCGGACGGGTCGGTCGTCAGCGCGATCACGGCAAACCCGCGGCCCGCGAGCATCTCGAGACACTGCGGCCACCCCGTCGCCTCCACGAAGGGCACGCGCAGCGCCGCACCCATCGAAACCCTGATCGTCTTGCGGTAGAGGGGGTCGGCGCACGACGGCCCGACCAGCAGCGCGTCGGCCCCGAAGGCGAGCGCGTTGCGGAACAGGCCGCCGAGGTTGTCGGGGTTGGCGACGCCCTCGGCGCCAACGAGCAGCCGGGCGTCGGGCCGCTCCCCGAGCCACTCGCCGACATCGGCCGAAGCGGGGCGCTCAGCAATCGCCAGGCACCCGCGGTTGATGTCGTACCCGGTCAGCGCCGCGAAGATCTCCCGCGGGGCCAGGTAGACGTCGAGATCCTTTAGCCGGGGGACCACCTGGTCGGCAAGCGCGTCGAGGGCGGCCTCGTTCACCAGCAGCGAACGCACGCGGAAGCGCGGCACCGCGAGAAGGACCCGCACCACCTGCCGCCCCTCGGCGACCAGCAGCCCGTCTCGCCGCAGCCTGGCCGGCTCCGCGACACCGCGGTAGTCCGCCAGCCTCGGGTCGGCGGCCTCGTCAACCTGGATCAGCATTCACCTACTGGTAGATGACGATCGAAGGCGTGGGCTTCAGCTCCAGCACGTGCGACGGCGAGAGCAGGTCGGGTTCCTTCCGGTAGAAGAGCTTGATCCCCGAGTGCTCGAGGGGGGTCCGCGTGACCATCCGGTAGATGGCGTGCTTCAGCTGGCGCGGGCCCCACCCGTCCATCACCAGGGCAACGTCCACCACGGGGCTGTCTTGCACGTTCCGCTTGTCGGGCAGCATGTTCATCGTGAACTGGTGGGCGATCAGCACCTTGGGCGGCAGCTTCTTCTCGATCACGATTCGTTCGAGCAGGTCGATGGCGTAGTTCACGTCCCGCGCCGGCGTCGTCCCGATGCGCGTGCCGGGGGGCTCGCCGTTGGGCATGTCGAACTCGGGGTCGAGGGCCAGGTGGACGTCGGGCTCTTCCAGGTAGCGGCGCAGGTACTCCAGCTCGGCCTCGACGGTCGAGTGGCCCACCTGCACGTCGAGCACGAGCGCGAAGCCGTGCGCCCGCGCCTCGGCGAGCATCCGCTCGATCACCGCGCGCGACTCGCGGCGCCGCCACGTCCCGTCGCGCCCCGGGTTGTTCTGCGCGACGACGGCGACCAGCTCGTAGGCGGGCTGGACGCGCTTGTCGGTCAGCGCCGCGTAGGCGTCGGCCTGGCGCCGCAGGCCGCTCGCCAGCTCGTCACCGGTGTGCTCGCCGAGAATCCCCATCCGCTTCGAGTGCGGGTTGCCGTACCAGGTGACGAGCAGCGTGTGCTGCAGCACGGACTCGGCAACCAGCTCGATGTCGCCCGTCTTCTTCTGCACCGGCACACCTGTCTCGCCGCTCGGGGGGGCACCCGGCAGCGGCGGG
>DAOPQX010000200.1:0-6547 GCA_035348395.1 Vicinamibacterales bacterium
GATCCACCGCGAGTGGGGCGGGGTGGTGCCCGAGCTGGCCTCGCGCCAGCACGTGCGCGACATCTGCGGGGTGGTCGAGCGCGCGCTCGACGAGGCGGGCATCGCCCTGTCCGGCCTCGACGCGGTGGCCGTGACGCAGGGCCCCGGCCTCGTCGGCTCGCTGCTGGTCGGCCTCTCGTTCGCCAAGTCGCTCGCGGCCTCGATCGACCGCCCGCTCGTGCCGGTGCACCACCTGGCGGGCCACATCGAGTCGCTCTTCCTGCACAACGGGCCGCTGCCGCTGCCCGCGGCCATCCTGGTCGTGTCGGGTGGGCACACCAGCCTCTACCTGGTGCCAGAGCCGGGCCGCTACCACCTGATTGGCCGCACACGGGACGATGCGGCGGGCGAGGCGTACGACAAGGTCGCCAAGCTGCTGGGCCTCGGCTACCCCGGCGGGCCGATCATCGACAGGCTGGCGCGGACGGGCGACGACCGGGCGGTGGGCTTTCCCTCCACGCGGATCACCCATCGCGACCGCAACGCGCCCAATCTACCGGGCCGGTTCGACTTCAGCTTCAGCGGGATCAAGACCGCGGTGCTGCGGCACGTCAGGGAGAGGACTGGGACAGCGGACAGCAGACAGCGGCCAGCGGACAGCGCGCCGGGCAGCTCGGCGGCCGCTTCGGTGTCCACGGCCTTTTCGGAGCGGGAGATTGCCGACATCTGCGCGAGCTTCCAGCGGACGGTCGTCGAGGTGCTGGTGGACCGCCTGTTCGAGGCGGCGTGGAGGCACCGGGCGAAGAGCGTGGGGATCGCGGGCGGCGTCTCGGCGAACAGCCGGCTCCGCCAGGACGCGGTGCGGCGCGGCGAGCAGCTCGGCCTGCCGGTCTACCTCCCGACGCTGGCGCTCTCGACCGACAACGCGGCGATGATTGCCGCCGCGGGCCTACGGCGCTATGCGCTCGGCGTGCGCGCCGGCCTCGACCTCAACGCCGACGCCTCGCTCGCGCTCTGATCCCAGTGGCACAGGCGTCCCGCCTGTGAGGCAGTCGCCACCGGGAACTGGCCTACGATGGATGCATGAAGACCTACACCGATTACCTCTTTTTCAACACCAGCCAGCGGCGCGAGATGGTGCGGATCACCGACGAGATCGCCGAGATCGTCCGCAAGAGCGGCGTCGCCGATGGCATGGTGCTGGTCTCGGCCATGCACATCACCGCCGGCGTGTACGTCAACGACTGGGAGGAGGGGCTGATCGAGGACTTCGGCGAGTGGCTCGAGAAGCTGGCACCGTCGGGGCGCGACTACAAGCACCACCGGACCGGCGAGGACAACGGCGACGCCCACCTGAAGCGCACCATCATGGGGCACCAGGTGATCCTGCCCATCACCAACGGCCGGCTCGACCTGGGCCCTTGGGAGCAGGTCTTCTACGCCGAGTTCGACGGACGGAGGAGGAAAAGGGTGGTGGTGAAGGTGATGGGGGCGGCCTAGCGTGGCGGGCGGCCACAGGCGGGACGCCTGTGCTACTGCTTCCTGGCCCAGAGGAAGTACACCGGGATCCCGAGGGCGATGATGATGAGGCCGGGCCAGGTGGTGGAGGTGCGGTAGACGAAGAGGACGGCCAGCATGGTGGAGGCGCCGAGGATGTAGAGCGCCGGGACGACGGGGTACCCGAGGGCCTTGTAAGGGCGTTCGGCGTCGGGGCGCGTGGCGCGCAGGCGGAAGATGGCCGAGATCGACAGGATGTAGAAGAGCACCGCCGCCGAGATGACGTAGTCGAGCAGGTCGCTGTAGAGGCTGCCGTACTGCTTCGTCACCGGGTTGTAGGTGCGGGGCAGCACCAGGAGCGACGCCCACGCGGCCTGCAGCACCAGCGCGGCGGCCGGCACCCTGGCCTCGTTCAGCCGCCCGACCGCCTTGAAGAACAGCCGGTCGCGCGCCATCGCGTAGTAGGTGCGGGCGCCGGCCAGGATGAGGCCGTTGTCGCAGCCGAAGGTGGAGACCATGATGATCACGGCCATCAACACCACGCCGAGGCCCGGGAACACGGTCTCGAAGGCGGCGGTCGCCACCCGGTCGCCGGGCACCGTCTGGATCGCCTCGAGGGGCAGCATCACCAGGTAGGCGACGTTGGTCAGCAGGTACAGGCCGATGACCAGGATGGTGCCGATCGCCAGGGAAAGGGGGAGGTTCCTCCGCGGGTTCTTCACCTCGCCGGCCGTGAAGGTGACGATGTGCCAGGCGTCCGACGAGAAGAGCGAGCCGGTCTGCACCACGCAGATGGCGACGAACAGCCCGAACACGGTGGTCGCGTCGAGGCCGGGCGCCACGGCCTGCAGCCCGCGCGGGCTCCAGAACGCCGACCAGCTGCCGAAGTTCGCGGCGATGGCATCGACGTGCCACCCGAGCAGCAGCCCCACCACGATCAGGAAGGCCAGGCCGACCGTCTTGGCCGAGGTGAACACGTTCTGGATGACGCGCCCGTAGGCGAGGCCGCGGGTGTTCGTCCACGTCAGAAGGACGATCAGCAGCACGGCCACCAGCTGCGCGGTGGAGAACGACAGCGCGTACCCCTCGGAGAGGTGCACCAGCGGCACGATGTAGCGCGTCTCCGAGACCCACGGGACCAGCACGCCCAGGTACTTCGCGAAAGCGACGGCAACGGCCGCGATGGTTCCGGTCTGGATCACCATGAACAGCGTCCAGCCGTACAGGAAGCCCATGAGCGGCGAGTAGGCCTCGCGCAGGTAGACGTACTGGCCGCCGGCGCGCGGCATCATTGCGGCCAGCTCGCCGTACGACAGGGCCGCGGTGATGGTCAGCACGCCGGTCACCACCCAGGCGACGAGCAGCCAGCCCGGGCTGCCCAGGCGCCTCGCCATGTCGGCCGAGACGATGAAGATGCCCGAGCCGATCATCGCCCCGACGACGATCATGGTGGAGTCGTAGAGGCCGAGGCCGCGCTTGAACTCGGTGTCGAGGGTGGTGGCCGACGAGGACTGCGGCGAACTGGCCATGCGCGGCTCCCTGGGGCGGGTACGGCGCGGTTGTGTCGCGCGTGGCGCGAATATATCATGCGCCCATGTCAGAGCTTTCCCGAGAGGCCGCCTGGGCCCTGCTGGCGGAATACACGCAGAACGAGAACCTGCGGAAGCACGCCCTCGCGGTCGAGGCGGCCGTCCGCTTCTACGCCCGGAAGTTCGGCGAGGACGAGGAGGACTGGGGCGCGGTCGCCCTCCTCCACGACTTCGACTACGAGCGCTACCCGACGGCGGAGGATCACCCCTTCCGCGGCGCCGAGATCCTGCGGGGCCTCGGCTACCCCGAGTGGGCCGTGCGGGCGATCCTGTCGCACGCCGATTACACCGGCGTCACCCGCGAGTCGCTGCTCGAGCGCACGCTGTTCGCCTGCGACGAGATGGCCGGCTTCGTGACCGCGGCGGCCCTGGTTCGCCCGAGCAAGAGCGTGCTCGACCTCGAGGCGTCCTCGGTGGTCAAGCGGATGAAGGACAAGGCGTTCGCGCGGGCCGTCAGCCGCGACGACCTCCGGAAGGGGGCCGAGGCGCTGGGCCTGCCGCTCGCCGAGCACATCGGGAACGTCATCGCCGGCATGCGCGAGAAGGCCGCGGAACTGGGGCTGAAGGGGAGCCTGTAACGCAACGGCCGGCGCCGGGCAGAACCGGCGGCCTCGGCCGCTCGTATCTAGGTGGCAGGCGGGTTCCGAGCCGTTCTTATGCCCGATCCAGTGGTCCTGCTCGACAATCTCAGCGTCTCCTACGGGAAGAACGCGGCGCTTCGCGACGTGAGCGCGGCCTTCCTGCCCGGGGCCGTCGGGCTGCTGGGGCCGAACGGGGCCGGCAAGAGCACCCTCCTCAAGACGCTGCTCGGCTTCCTGGCGCCCGACCGGGGCAGCATGCGGGTGCTCGGCCTCGACGTCGCGAAATCGGCGCTCGAGATCCGCGCCCGCATCGGGTACATGCCCGAGACCGACAGTCACATCCCCGGCATGAACGCCGTCTCGTTTGTCGGCTACTGCGGCCAGCTGGCCGGCCTTCCCGCCAGCGACGCGGTGCAGCGGGCGCACGAGGTGCTCTACTACGTCGGGCTGGGCGAGGCGCGCTACCGCAACCTCGAGACGTACTCGACGGGGATGAAGCAGCGCATCAAGCTGGCGCAGGCGCTCGTGCACGACCCCGACCTGCTCTTCCTCGACGAGCCCACCAACGGCATGGACCCGCGCGGGCGCGAGGAGATGCTGGAGCTGGTGCGCGACCTCGCCCACGAGAAGCAGGTCAACCTGATCCTCTCGTCGCACCTGCTGCCCGACGTCGAGTTCACCTGCGACCGGGTCGTAGTGCTCGACAAGGGGCGCGTCGTGGCCGAGGGGCCGATCGACGACCTGAAGGGGCGGCGGCGCCAGGTGTTCGAGCTGCGGGTGAAGGGCGACCGCCACGCGTTCGCCGCCGTGCTGCAGCGCGAGGGGTTCGAGTGCCATGAAACCGACGAGGACGTGATGCGGGTGTTCGTCCCGGGCGAGGGCGACGGCCGCTCGCTGTTCGCCCTCGCCGCTCGCGAGCAGGTGCAGGTGCGCCACCTCCGCCCGAGCGTCCCGACCCTCGAGGACGTGTTCGCCAAGGCGGTAGGGGAGGAGTGAAGGGGCGTCAGAACCCATGCCCATCCACGATCAGTCCTACCGGCGGTACGGGGGGGGTCGCGAGCCCATCGGCAAGGCGTGGGCGGTCATCGCACGCCACGGCGTGCAGACGATCGTCCGCAAGCGCCTGTTCCTCGGCCTGCTGCTGCTCGCCTGGATCCCGTTCGCGATCGGGGCGGTGTCGGTCTACCTGGCGGCCAACTTCCCCCAGATGTCGCTGCTGTCGATGACGGCCCAGCGCTTCCGCGATTTCCTCGCGGCGCAGGACTTCTTCGTCTTCGTCATCACGGTCTGGGTGGGGGCCGGGCTGATCGCGAACGACAAGCGGGCCAACGCCCTGCAGATCTACCTGTCGAAGCCGCTCGGCCGGGTGGAGTACGTCGCCGGCAAGCTCACGATCCTCGCGGTGTTCCTGCTCGGCGTGACGCTGCTTCCCGCGCTCCTCCTGCTCATCCTGCAGGTCCTGTTCACCGGGAGCTTCACGTTCCTCCGCCAGAACTTCTACCTGTTCCCGGCGGTGATCGTCTTCTCGTTCCTGCAGGTGCTGCTCGCCTCGTTCACGATGCTCGCCCTCTCGTCGATCAGCAAGAGCAGCCGCTACGTGGCCATCCTCTACGCGGCGGTCATCTTCTTCAGCGACGCGGTCTACGGCCTGGTCTACCTGATCACCGGGAGCAGCCGGATGTCGTGGCTGTCGCTCCCCGCGAACCTGCGGCAGATCGGCGACGTGGTCTTCCGCCTGGAGCCCCGCTACGCCACCCACCCGGCCCTCTCGCTGCTGGCAGTCCTCGCCGCGATGGGGCTGGCCGCCTGGATCCTCGAACGCCAGGTGAGGGGAGTCGAGGTGGTGTCGTGACGCAGCCTGCTGCCGTTCCGCCGGTCGTGGAGGCCGCCACCCTCTCGAAGTGGTACGGCCAGGTCATCGGCCTCAACGACGTGACCGTCACCGTTCCCCGCGGGATCACGGGGCTGCTCGGGCCGAACGGCGCCGGCAAGTCGACCTTCATGAAGCTGATGACGGGCCAGCTGAAGCCGAGCAAGGGGAGCATCCGGCTGCTCGGCCAGCCCACCTGGGGAAACCCGTCGGTCTACTTCAAGGTCGGCTTCTGCCCCGACCAGGACGCCTTCTACGACCGGATGACCGGCCTCGAGTGGGTGACGGCGCTGGTGCGCCTCAACGGGTACGGCGATCGCCAGGCCGCCGACGCCGCCCGGCGCGCCCTCGGCACGGTCGACCTGCTCGACGCCGCCGACCGGAAGATCGGCAGCTACTCGAAGGGCATGCGCCAGCGCGTGAAGCTGGCGCAGGCGATCGTCCACGACCCCGACGTGCTGATCCTCGACGAGCCCCTGTCGGGCATGGACCCGCTCGGGCGCCGCCGCACGATCCGCCTGATCAAGGAATGGGCCCGCCAGGGGCGCAGCGTCATCGTCTCGAGCCACATCCTGCACGAGATCGAGTCGATGACCTCGAATATCCTCCTGATCAACAACGGGCGGATCCTCGCCGAGGGGAACGTCCACCAGATTCGCGACCTGATCGACACGCATCCCCACACCGTCTTCATCCGGTCCGCCGACCCCCGCGCGCTGGCCAGGCGGTTCCTGGCGCACGACGACGTGATCAGCCTGCGGTTCGAGGAGGGGGCGGTGGTGGTGCAGACGGCGTCGCCCGACGGCTTCTACTCCAGGCTGACGGAACTGGCGGCGAGCGGCGAGGCCGAGATCGGCGAGGTCACCTCGCCCGACGACAACCTGCAGGCAGTCTTCCAGTACCTGGTGAAGTAAGGTGGACGACGATCTCGACGCCGGACGGCGAAGCGTGGACCTGCCCGTTGAAGCGCCAGGCGCGGACTTGTCCGCCGAAGCGCGAAGCGCGCAGCCGGACTTGTCCGCCGAAGCGCG
>DAOPQX010000201.1:0-6492 GCA_035348395.1 Vicinamibacterales bacterium
AAGTACCGCGTGCTGGCCGATTCGCTGTCGTCGGCCTTCGGCGGCGCGCCGCGCCCGATCCCCGCCATCATCCAGGCCGAGGATTTTGACGATGGGGGGGAAGGGGGCGCGTATCACGACACGACGACGGGCAATAGCGGCGGCGCCTACCGGACGACCGGCGTGGACATCGAGAAGACGGCCGACGCGGCGGGCGGTTACAACGTGGGGTGGATTTCGGCCGGCGAGTGGCTCAAGTACTCGGTGAACGCGGCAAGCGCCGGCACGTACCGGTTCGATGCGAGGGTTGCGTCGCCCGGTGTCGGCGGCACCTTCCACCTCGAGGCGAACGGCGTCGACGTGACCGGGCCGATGACGATCCCCGACACCGGCGGCTGGCAATCGTGGCGCACGGTCTCGGCGAACGTCGTGCTCGCCGCCGGACCGCAGGCGCTGCGCGTGGTGTTCGATCGGAACGGCGCGAGCGGCGCGGCCGGGAACCTCAACTTCATCCGCCTGGTCCTCCTGTCGGCATCGACCCCTTACGGCGGCAGCGCGCGGGCCGTGCCCGGGGTCGTCCAGGCCGAGGACTTCGACGAGGGGGGCGAGGGCGTCGCCTACCACGACGGATCGGCGGGCAACAGCGGAGGCGCCTACCGGGCGACGGGCGTCGATCTTCAGAGGACTACCGACAGTGGGGGCGGCTACAACGTGGGCTGGATGGCGGCCGGCGAGTGGCTGCAGTACACGGTGAAGGCCGAGGCGGCTGCCACCTACACGCTGCGGGCCCGCGTCGCGGCTGACGGTCCGGGCGGGACGTTCCACGTGGAGGCGGGCGGCGTGGACGTTTCCGGGCCGATCGCGATCCCCGACACGGGAGGCTGGCAGACCTGGACCACCGTGGAGGCGCGGGTTCGCCTGCGCGCCGGGGTCCAGGTGCTGCGCCTCGTGCTCGACGCCAACGGCCCGACGGGCGTGTTCGGCAACGTCAACTACCTGGAGGTCGTGAGGTAGAAGCGGCCGCTCGCGCGGGGCGGCCGCAATCAGTCGAGATACTTCACGAACACGACCTCGTTGTGCTTCTCGTTGTAGACGAGCTCGTCGACCAGCATTCGCGTGATCGCCAGGCCGAGCCCGCCCGGCCGCAGCCCCTTTTCCTCGCGCACCAGCGCGTGCTGCAGCGGATTGTCCTCGGGGTTGTTGATCGCCGCGTGTGACAGCCGGCTGATGTCGAAGCCCTCGCCGGGGTCGGCGATCCGGTACAACAGCATGCGGCGCGTGCGGATGCACGAGATGCGCACCTTGCGCGCCGGATCGAGCTTCCCGCCCCACTCGATGGCGTTGAAGAGCAATTCCTGGAACGCCTGCCCCACCGACTCGCGCACCTTCTCCGGCAGGTCGGCCTCGAGCGTCATCATGAACCCCAGGATGCGGTTCGCGACGTCGAGCGAACAGGGCGCCAGCAGCTCCACCCACTCGGGGCGCGCCGAGACGATCTCGATCGGCAGCGCCGCGGCCGGGGGCTTCGCCATGACGTCCTCGATCACGTCCACGATGCCGCCCGGGGCAAACGGCTTGGTTACGTAGCCGTCCACCTGGCCCCTGACGGCCTTGAGCACCGTGCCGGGCGTGTCGTCCGCGGTCACCACGACCACGCGGGGCGGCGACGCGAGCCCGCGCAGCTGATCGAGCACTTCGAGGCCGCCCATGTCGGGCAGCCCGAGGTCGAGCAGCACCAGGTCGGGGGAGGCGCGGGCGAGGCTGGCCAGCGCCCCCGAACCATCGTTCGCCTGGTCGACGGTGTACCCCGCATCGGCGAGGAGGGTCGCCAGCGCGTGCCGAAGCGCCCGGTCGTCGTCTACGACGAGAATGCGGCCTTTCGCGCCAGGACTCATCGGATCACCTCCAGCCGAAGGCGGCGCGGCGATCGAAGCAGGCGGGATTCGTTGTAGTGTACTACTCATCCCGCCAGGAGGAGGTGCGAACGATGGGCGCGCAGATCGAGCGGCGCGCGGCCAACCGCGCCGGGGCGCAGCAGGTCCGCCTCGTCTACGAGACCGCCCGCGCGCTGGCCGAGTCGTCCACACTGGCCGAGGCGGCGCCGCGCATGCTCGAGTCGGTGTGCCAGGCCCTGGCGTGGGAACACGGGGCGTTCTGGAGCGTTGACCCGTTGGCGAACGTGCTGCGCTGCGTGGCGACCTGGCACCAGGCCGCGGCCGGGCTGGACGACTTCGCGGCGGCCAGTGAGGCCAGCGTGTTCGCCCCCGGCATCGGCCTTCCGGGACGCGTCTGGGCCACCGAGCAGGCGGCGTGGATCCCGGACGTCGGCCAGGATTCCAACTTCCCCAGGGCGGGCTTGGCCGATCGCGCCGGCCTCCACGCCGCGCTGGGGTTCCCCATCCTCGCCGACGGCAAGGTGATCGGCGTGGTGGAGTTCTTCAGCCGGGCGATCCGCGAGCCCGACGAGGCGCTGCTGGGCACGCTGAAGGCGGTCGGCAGCCAGGTCGGCCTTTTCGTCGACCGCAAGCGCGTCGAGGAAGAGCTGGACCGCTTCTTCAATCTCTCGCTCGACCTCTTCTGCATTGCGAGCCTCGATGGCATGTTCCTCCGCCTGAACCCGGTCTGGGAGCGGGTGCTCGGCTTCCCGCGGCGCGAACTGCTGGCCAAGCCCTGGCTCGAGTTCGTGCACCCCGACGACCTCGAGGCCACGCGCGGGGCGGGATCCAGGCTGCTCGCGGACATGGAGGTGCTCGACTTCGAGAACCGCTACCGGTGCGCCGACGGCTCCTACCGGTGGCTCCAGTGGACGTCCGCCCCGGTCAGGCACCTGGGGCTCATCTACGCCGTGGCGCGCGACGTGACCGATCGCAAGCGCGACGAGGAAGCGCTGCGGCGCTACGCGCGCGAGATGGCGGCGGCCCGGCGCGAGCACGAGGAGAATGCGGAGCGGCTCACCCAGCTGGTCAAGGAACTCGAGGTGGCCAAGGCGCGCGCCGAGGAGGCGACCGTCGCCAAGGGAGAGTTCCTGGCGAACATGAGCCACGAGATCCGCACGCCGATGAACGCGATCATCGGGATGACCGACCTTGCCCTCGGGACGAATCTGACCGACGAGCAGCGCGACTACCTGCGGACGGTGAAGGACTCGGGCGAGGCGCTGCTGGCGCTCGTCAACGACATCCTCGATTTCTCGAAGATCGAAGCCAGGCGGATGGCGCTCGATCGCGTGGCGTTCGACCTGCGCGACACGGTCGAGGACGCCGTGCGGCTGCTCGCCCCGAGGGGCCACGAGAAGGGGCTGGAAGTCGGCTGCCGCATCCAGCCCGACGTCCCGCACCAGGTCGTCGGCGATCCGGGCCGCCTCCGCCAGGTCGTCGTGAACCTCGTGGGAAACGCGATCAAGTTCACCGATCGCGGCGAGGTGGTCGTGGACGTGGCGGCGGAGCGGCAGGACGCCGACGAGGCCGTGCTGAAGTTCACGGTGTCGGACACCGGCATCGGCATCCCTGCGGGGAAGCAGTGGCAGATCTTCGGCCCCTTCGTGCAGGCCGATGCCTCGACGACGCGCCGGTACGGGGGAACCGGGCTTGGCCTGGCCATCTCGTCTCAGCTCGTGGAGCTGATGGGCGGACGCATCTGGATCGAGAGCGAGGTCGGGCGCGGCAGCCGGTTCCACTTCCTCGCACGGTTCGGGATGGTGGAAGGAACGTCGGTGCCCTCCCCGCCGGCGGGGTCCGCCGGCCTCGAGCGCATGCGGGTGCTCGTCGTCGACGACAACGCGACCAACCGCCGCATCCTCGAGGAGATGCTCGCGAGCTGGCGGCTGGAACCCGAGACCGCCGATGGAGCCGAGGCCGCGCTGACCCGGCTGCGGGCCGCGCACGAGGCCGGCCGTCCCTTCCGCCTCGTGCTGCTGGATGCGCTCATGCCCGGCACCGACGGGTTCATGCTGGCCCAGGCGATCAAGGCCGACGCGCGGTTCTCCGGAATCAGCCTCATCATGCTGACGTCGGCCGCGCTTTCCGACGTGCAGCGGCGCGCGCGGCGGGCCGGCGTGGCCGCCTGCCTCAGCAAGCCCGTCAAGCAGTCGGATCTCTTCGACGCGATCCTCGCGACGATCGCCCCGGCCCCCAGAGTGCAGCGCGGGGAGGCGGCAGCGGCTCGGGGCGGGGCGGCGCGGCGCCGCGGAGGGGGCCGCGTGCTCGTGGCGGAGGACAATCCCACCAATCAGAAGCTCGTCGTCCTGCTGCTGGAGCAGCAGGGATACCAGGTGGTGCTGGCCGCCAACGGGGAAGAGGCGGTGGCCCGTTCGGCCGAACAGCCGTTCGACCTGATCCTGATGGACGTCCAGATGCCCCGGTTGAGCGGCATCGAGGCAACCGTCGCGATTCGCGAGCGGGAGCGCGGCACCGGCGTCCACGTGCCGATCGTCGCCCTGACGGCGCACGCCATGTCGGGCGATCGGGAGCGGTGCCTGGCGGCCGGCATGGACGGCTACGTCGCCAAGCCGCTGCGATCGAACGAGCTGTTCGCGGCCATCGACGCGTTGCTCGGGCCGTCGAGCAGCCCCGGGACGCCCGCTACTCCGGAGGCGGCCGCACCCGAGGCCGGGCCCCTCGATGCCGCCTCGCTGCTGGCGGGGTTCGGCGGCAACCGCACCCTGCTCGGCGAGGTGATCGACATGTTCCTCGCCGACACCCCGAGGCTCCTGTCCGAGGCGCGGGGCGCGCTCGAACGGGGCGACGCCGCGGCACTGGCGGCCTCGGCCCACGCGCTGAAAGGATCGCTGGGGCTCTTCGCGCAGACCGGCGGCGCCTACGAGGCGGCCCGCTCGGTCGAGTTGGCCGCGCGCGCCGGCGACCTGCCGGGAAGCGCCGGCCGCTTCCCGGAACTGGAAGAGGCGGCGAGGCAGCTGAGCGAGGAGGTCCAGGCCATTCGCCGGTCGTTGCAGGAGCCGTGAGGCGCCCACCTCTGCACAGCCTCGGGCGACCACAAGGGTCGCCCCTACGGCCGGTTTGTGTAGACTGTCTATTCAATATTGAGTAGACTGCCTACACTATGCAGCGGCAGCCGTCACGCCTGGAGCTGCTCCAGGGCACGCTCGAGCTCATCATCCTTCGCACCCTCCTGGCGGGCCCGGCGCACGGTCACGCCATCGCGAAACACATCCAGCGGACCTCGGAAGACCTGCTCCAGGTCGAGACGGGTTCCCTGTACCCGGCGCTCCACCGCCTGGAAGCGAAGGGCTGGGTTGCAGCGTCCTGGGAGAAGTCCGACAAGGGCAAGCGCGCAAGGTACTACCGCCTGACGGCGCTCGGGCGGCGTCAGCTGGCGGCCGAGCACTCGAAGTGGGAGGCGTTCAGCCGCGCCATGGGCCTGATCCTGAAACCGGCCGCGCAGGAGGAAGGGCGGTGAGACCGTTCTTGCGGAAGCTGGGCTGGCTCATCCGCCGGCGCGACAAGGAAGCCGAGCTGAGCGAGGAGCTGCAGTTCCACCTCGATGAGGAAGCGGACGAGCGCCGCGCCGAGGGCCTGACCGACGACGAGGCGCGGCGGGCGGCACGGCGTGCGCTGGGCAACCTCACGCTCGTGCGCGAAGACACCCGCGCCGCCTGGGGATGGACGATCCTGGAGCAGCTCGGCCAGGACGTGCGCTACGCGCTGCGGACGATGGCCGCCAACCGGCTGTTCACGGTGCTGATCGTCCTGTCGCTCGGGCTCGGCATCGGGGCCAACACGGCGATCTACAGCTTCGTGGACGCCATCCTGTTGCGCTCGCTCCCCGTCACGGATCCCGAGTCCCTCGTCGTTTTGAACTGGCACGCGAAGGGCGAGCGAGTCCCCGTCATGCGCTCGATGAGCGGCAGCACGTGGGGCGACTCGTCGGCGGGTACGACGGCCGGTGTCTTCCCGTTCCCGGTCTTCGAACTCCTCCGCACGAAGGAGACTGTCTTCTCGAGCGTGTTCGCGCACTTCCGGTACTGGCAGACCAGGAGCGTGAACGTCACGATCGGCGGAGAAGCCGACCTGGCGGGCGGCTGGCACGTGTCGGGCGGGTACTTCGGCGGGCTCGGCGTCCGCCCCGCGGCCGGACGGCTGATTGGGGACAGCGACGACAAGCCCGGTGCGCCCGCGGTCGCGGTCGTGAGCTACGCCTTCTCCCAGCGCCGCTTCGGGGGCCCGGCGGGTGCCGCCGGCGCGTCGATCCTGATCGACAACCTCCCGTTCACGGTCGTCGGTGTCACGCCGCCCGGGTTCTTCGGGGCGGATCCCGCGGCCAACCCCGACGTCTACCTGCCGTTGCACGCGCTGGAGTACCTGGGCGCCGGCAAGCAGTTCGGCTTCGATCCGTCGGCCTACGGGGCCGAGCACTACTACTGGATCCAGATCATGGGCCGCCTCCGCCCGGGAGTGACGCGCGCCCAGGCACAGGCGGCGCTGGCCCCGGCGTTTCATCAATGGGTCGCCGGCACCGCAACGAACGATCCCGAACGCGCGAACCTGCCCGCGCTCG
>DAOPQX010000202.1:0-6421 GCA_035348395.1 Vicinamibacterales bacterium
CGAGACCTCGTCGTGGCCGCTCATCGCCAAGAGCAAGGCGGGGTTCATCTCGCAGATGGGCGAGCTGTCCGGTCTCGCGCTCGCGGGTGCCGGGAAGAAGCTCGAGCTGGTGCCGTACGCCGTGACGCAGGCCCGCTCGGAGCCGGTCGACGCGGGGGACCCGTTCCGGCAGTCGCCCGACGGGTCCGGTACCTTCGGCCTCGACCTGAAGTACGCGCTCACGCCGGGCCTCACGCTCACCGCCACGCTGAACCCCGACTTCGGCCAGGTCGAGGCCGACCCGGCCGTCGTCAACCTCAGCGCGTTCGAGACCTTCTACCAGGAGCGCCGGCCCTTCTTCGTCGAGGGATCGGGCAACCTGCAGTTCAATCTCGACTGCAACGACGGCCGCTGCACCGGGCTCTTCTACTCGCGGCGCATCGGCCGCCAGCCGCACGGGGGGCCCGACGCGCCCGAGGGCGGGTACGTGGCCACCCCCACGCTCACCACGATCCTCGGTGCCGCCAAACTGACGGGGCGCATCGGCAGCTTCGCCGTCGGCGCCCTCAACGCCGTCACCGGAGAGGAGTCGGCGCGCCTGGCCAGCCCTGCCTCGCAGTTCCGCGAAACCGTGGAGCCGCTGACCAACTTCACCGTCGTGCAGGCGAAGCGGCAGTGGAGCGATCAGTCCTCTTTGGGCTTTGCGTTCACGAACACCGCCCGCCGGCTCGACGGCGACGTCGGCTACCTGCCGTCGGCGGCCACGACGGGCGGGGTGAACTGGGACTGGCGGCTGGGATCGCGGTACTCGTTCACGGGGTACTGGGCGGGGAGCGCCGTGCGGGGGAGTGCGCGGGCGATCGACGAGCTGCAGCAGAACGCCGTCCACTACTTCCAGAGGCCCGACGCCGGGCACCTGGAGTACGACCCGATGCGGACCTCGCTGTTCGGGCACGCCGGCTCGGTGGCGTTCCAGAAGATCGGCGGGTCGAAGGTGCGCTTCAGCTTCAACGGCGCCTACAAGACGCCCGGGTTCGAGGTGAACGACGTCGGCTACCAGCGCCGGGCCGACGACATCATGCAGTCGGGCTGGGTGCAGGTTCGCTGGGACACCCCCACCAGGCTCTACCGGAACGTCCGGCTGAACTTCAACCAGTGGGCTGCGTGGAACTTCGACGGCGACTCTCGCTTCAAGGGCGGCAACGTCAACGCGCACATCCTGCTGCACTCGAACTGGTCGGCCGGCGGCGGGTTCAACGTCGAGGCCGCGGGGATCGACGACCGGGCCACCCGCGGCGGGCCGGGCCTGCGCTCGAAGAACGGCGCAAACCTCTGGTATTACGTCGGCAGCGACGACCGGAAGGCGGTGTCGGGCACCTGGATGTCGTTCATGTACCGGGACGAGGCACGCAACTGGGTGTGGGGCTTCGACCCCGAGATCAGGTACCGGCCGACCTCGTTCCTCACCCTGTCGGGCGGAATCCACTTCGATCGGGTGAACGACGAAGGGCAGTGGGTGGAGAACGTGGGGGAGGGGCCGTCAACCGCGTACGTGTTCGGCAAGATCAGGCAGACGACCGTCGGGCTGACGGCGCGCTGCAACTACACCATCACGCCCAACCTCACCCTGCAGCTGTACGCGCAGCCGTTCGTGTCGGCCGGCGCCTACTCCGACTTCAAGCACGTGGTGAAGCCCCGCGCGCCGCGGTACGCCGACCAGTTCGCGCCGTACCCCTACCAGGGTGAGCCCGACTTCAACTACCGCTCGTTCCGCACCACCAACGTGCTGCGCTGGGAATACCGTCCCGGCTCGGCGCTCTACGTGGTGTGGCAGCAGCAGCGCGAGGATTCGCTCTCCACGGGGGCGATGCGTTTTCGGCGCGACCTGCGCGAGCTGTTCGGCCTTCCCGGGACCAACGTCTTCCTCGTGAAGTTCTCCTACTGGCTGAACCTGTAGCTCACGGTCTGGCTCACCGTCGTCGAGCGGGCGCGGCGCCTTGCACAAGACCTCGAGCGGGTGCGGCGCTTACCAAAGACGTCAGGCCTCACGAATTGCGTCGGCCGGCACCGGAGCGGCGCCGGACGCCGGGCTTGCCCGCCCGCCCACCGCGCTCCCGCGCGCACGTCTTTTCGCAAGGCGAACGCGTCCGCATGGCCGGGACCCGCGGTCGAACGCGGCCGGAGCGCTGGATGGAACCCGATTTGGACGCCTGCTCGCCGAGGACCGAGTGAGCGGAAAAGAAGACGTCCAGGTGGAGCAGGACGAAAAGGGCTGGGCCGTGAAACAGGGCGCGAAACGACTCAAGCGGATCGCCGAGGGGCGCGAGAGAGACGGCCTGCAGCGGGCGTGCAAGTGGGCGTGGGAGTACGCCTCCGAGCACGGCGTCACCGCCTGGCTTCGGCTGCAGGGCGGCAATCGCCGGTTGAGGATCAACTTCAGCAAGACACGCGACTGACGGTCGCCGGGCCGCTGCATGGCGCGGCCGAGCCGCGCGGCCGCGCTTGCAGATCCGGGCGCCGGCGGCTAGCCTGCAAGTGAACCCCACCACCTGGAGGCCCTCATGGCGACAGCGCAGGCAGCCGTGCAGATCGACGCGATCGTTCCCACCCTCACCGTCGACGACCTGCAGAAGAGCATCGCGTTCTACGAGGCGATTGGTTTCACGATCGACGACCGCTGGGAGCACGAGGGGACGTTGCTCGGCGTGATGATGCGCGCCGGCAGGAATCAGATCGGCTTGAACCAGGACGACTGGAAGAAGGGGCGCGACCGCAAGAAGGGGACCGGCGTGCGGCTCTCCATGTCGGTCTCGACGCCGGAGAACGTCGATGCGATCGCGAGGCGCGCGAAGAGCGCCGGCCTCCCGCTGAAGTCGGAGCCGCAGGACACCGAGTGGGACAGCCGGGCGTTCGAGCTCGTCGATCCGACCGGCTACCTGCTGACGGTGTATTCGGAGGCCCCGGCGTAGGCGCGCGGATTCCTGCGGAAGAACGGCAGTAGATCCCGAGGTTCGCGAGCGAACCGGCTACCATGGAGCCGAGGAGGCCCCCATGGAAGTCCAGTCGCACGCGCACGGAACCTTCTGCTTTCCAGAGCTGAACACGCAGGACATCGCTCGGGACAAGCGCTTCTACTCGGAACTGCTCGGGTGGAGCGCCTTCGACGTGCCGAGCGCAGCCGGCGGCTATTCCTTGATGCAGTTGCGCGGCAAGGACGTCGCCGGGGTGCATCTGGCCCGGAACGGCCCCTTCGGTTGGCTCTCCTACATCTCCGTCGACAGTGCCGACCGGACCGCATCGCTGGCGCGGACGCTCGGTGGAGCCGTCATCGCCGACCCATTCGATGTGCCGGGTATAGGGCGAATGTCGATGCTCCAGGATCCGGCGGGTGCCAGGTTCGCTCTCTGGCAGGCGGCGGGACACTCGGGGGTGCGGCTGGCGGACGAGCCCGGAGCGATGTACTGGAACGAGCTGTTCGCCCACGATGTCGCGGCCGCAAGGACCTTCTATTCGGGCCTCTTTGGATGGACGACACGCGAGACGGAGGTTCCATCCGGTCCGTACACAATCTTCGACGCCGGCGAGCGTTCGGCTGCCGGCATGATTCAGATTCAGAAGGACTGGGGTCCCGTACCGCCGCATTGGGAGGTCTATTTCGCGGTCGGGGACTGCGACGGCGCCATGAGGCGCGCCGTCGAGTTGGGTGGCACGGTCCTGTACGGTCCGCTCGACGTGCCAAAGGCCGGACGGCTTGCGGGACTCCAGGACCTCGGCCGAGCCTCGTTCACGGTGATGCAGCCGGCGCATGCCCACGAGGAGGCGTGACGCGGAAGAACATATAGACCTCCCGGGAGCGTGCGACCTCGCGGTCCGGTTCTCCTGGGAGGAGGTGAGGGTTTCGCAGGAAAAGGTTACGGTCGCACGCGTTGGCGCACGTCTGCTAAGCTCCGCCGTTGTGAGACGTCTCGCCACCCGTGTTTCCCTGCACCGTGTCCTGGTTGCCGCGGCTGCCGCAGCCGTCGCGGCGGCCACTCTCCTTGCTGCAGTCGCGGCTGCGGCGCGGCAGGAGGCCGGACCTGATTCACCTGGTTCCGTCGCGCTTCTCGCCGGCAAGACGGACGCCGCGAGCATCGAGGCGCTCGCGCGTGCCGTCAGATCGGGCGCACCGCTCGTCCGCGCGGTCGGCGCGCGCGCGGCAGGCGTGGTCGCCGCGGCGTCGCTGGGGGACGCCGTCGCCGCCGCCTTCGATCGGGAAGGGGATCCCACGGCGGCGGTCGAGCAGGCGCGGGCCCTCCTGTTCCTGCGCGGCGAGGCCGCGACCGGGTCGATCGAGCGGCGCCTTGCCTCCGTGCCCGATGTCGCGATCGCCTACGGCGAGTGGCTCGTGCGCATGCAGCCCGAGCGGTTCCCCGACCTGCTCGAGAGGCTGCCTGCGCAAGCCGTCCCCTCGCTCGAGCCGGCCGTGAAGGGGTCGCTGGCCCGCCGGCCGGAATTCGCCGAGCGCGTGCTGCGGGCCTGGCTGGCTGCGCGCCCCGCAGCGCCTTGGATCCGGGTCCTGGATGGAGTGGATCTCGCTTCACCCGGCATCACGGCCGCGATCGCGCATGCGCTGGGCGTGCAGGACGAGCCCCTCCGCGAGGACACGGTCTGGATGCTGGTCGACCGGCTCGCGGAGGGCCTTGTCGTTCCGGGCCCGCTGCTGGAGGCCGCCGCCGCCCCGCTCCCCGGCGCCGCGCCAGCCGATTCCGGCACGGTGACGTGGGAACGCTTCGGGCGCGAGCTCGTTGCCCGGCGGAGCGGGGTGAAGACGCCGGACCGTGCCGCGCTCATCAAGTCGGAGGGGCGCGGCCGCCAGCGGCAGCTTCAGGTGCTGTGGCTCCTGGACTTGCTGTCGAAGGGCGAGCGCGCCGAGGTGAAGCGCCTTCTCGACAATCCGCCGCCGGGACGTGCAGCGTCCGGCCCCCCGGCAAGCGCAGACGAGACCGGCGTGTGGATGCGGACGATTCCCGCCGCCTGGCCCGGTGTTGTCGGGGCAGTGATGGAGGCGGCCGGCTGCTCGCCCGGGCCGGGCGCGAATGCTGCCGTCCTGTCGGTCACCTACCGGCCCGACGGGCGCACGGCACGTCTCACGCTCCAGGACACGCGGCTGCCGGCGCCGTGCGGCGCCGCGGCCAGCTCCCTTGCTGCGCTCACGCTGCACGACCTCGAGCACGGTCCTCCCGCCGGCCAGGTCGAGATGCTCGTGCTGCCGCTCGATCCCGACTACATCGCGTGTGCGTCCGCGAGCGAGTCGGTCCGGTCACGACACGTCCCGTCGCAAGCGGGTTCGGACGCCTCCAGCTCCAGCGGGAAGGTCAAGGCGCCGAAGAAGACCAGGCATGTCAACCCGGTCTACCCGGCGGCCATGCAGGAGCTGAAGGTGCAGGGGACCGTGTGGGTCGAGGCCACGATCACGCCGGCGGGATGCGTGGCTGCCGGCCGGCTCGTAAAGAGCCCGCACCTGCTGCTTGGCCTGTCCTCGCTGTGGGCCGTCTCCGGCTGGCGGTTCGAGCCGACGCTGCTCGCCGGCAAACCGGTCCCAGTCATCATTTCCGTGGCGGTGGACTACAAGCTGCGCTGACCCGTGACGCCTGGGCAAAGGGAAATGACGCGGCGACTCAAGGCCGGAACCAAGCGGGTGACCCCGGTGGCCAGAGCGGGCGGCCGTTGGCTGCGCGACAAGCGGCGCGTCTTGACGCCGAATCGAAGGCGGCATTGCCTGACTTAGACCGGCTGCGTGACGTTCAATCCGGCCTTCCGCCTGGCTCGATGCGGCCGCCAGCCTCGTTCTGTCGTCGTCGGCGCTCACTTCGAACCTTCCCGCTTCTCCCGCTCCGCTTCCCGCTGCCTGGCCTCGAGCTCGGCCTTGTAGCGCCGACCCCAGGAGTAGCGGCCCGTGGGTTCGGGCGTCGGGGGAGCGGCGTTCTTCCGCCTCTCCTCGAGTTGGCGACGCCACTCCTCCGCGAGGCGCTGCTGGGTGTGCCGCCACTGCTCGCGCGTCATCGAGCGGACCAGTCTCAGGCAGTCGCGGCTGTCAGTCGAGGCACCAGCGCGAGGCTCGGCGCCGAAGCGCTCGACCATCCTTTGATACAGGCGCATCTCCGGGTCCCTCTCCCAGTAGGCCTCCAGGAGGGCGCGCATCATGATGTCGCCGTGGAACAGGATTCGAGCGGCCATCGCACGAATTCACTCGCCGGGTAACTGGCTCCACCCAGCATCGGCCGGGCGTGTGACAGGACAGGTCACACCGCCAGATCTTGCACCTGTCGTACCGCGGAACCACCTTGGCACGTAGGCCTGCACCATCGGCGGGAGGAGGCCGTGTCGCACGGCGCCACAGGTGCCTAGCGCGGGCAGGATTCTCGCCGGGATGTCCTCATCCTGCCCTTCGAGAGGCTCGCCA
>DAOPQX010000203.1:0-6415 GCA_035348395.1 Vicinamibacterales bacterium
CCGCCCTGGCGCTCGAGAACGCCGGGCGCGGCGGCGAGCTGTCGTCCGCCCCCGCGCTGCTCGACACGCTGCGAACCGAGCTGGCCGCCGTGCGCCAGGCGCTGAGCAATCTCGCGGCGGGCCGCTGAGAAGGATTGCTACCCGCCCTTCGTGTGCATCTCGAGGTGCGGGCGCCCCTTCAGCGACACTGCGGGCAGCGCGACCCGTTCGCGCTCGGCCAGCCGCAACTCGGCGCCCTGGTCGGCGCGGGCTCTCCAGGCGCGCTCGATTCGGGCGCCCAGTTCCTCCAGCGGCACCCCGGCCCGCAGCGGCCCCCGCAGGTCCATTCCCTCCGTGGCATAGAGACAGCGGAACCACAGGCCGTCGGCGGTGAGGCGCGCCCGGTCGCAGGTGCCGCAGAAGGGAGTCGTCGTGGACGCGATGACGCCCACCGTGGCGCCGTCGCGCAGGCGGAACCGATCCGCAGGGGCCCACGTGCCCTCCTCGATCGGCTCGAGCGGCCCGTAGTGCGCCGACAGGCGCTCGAGCATCTCGACGCGTGACACCACCTGCTCGGGCAGCCACCGGGTGGCGCCAGCGACGTCCATGTACTCGATGAAGCGCACCTCGGCGTTCAATCGGCGGCCGAACTCCACGAGCGACACCATCTCGTCGTCGTTGATGCCGCGCATCACCACGGTGTCGATCTTCAGGCTGCCGAAGACGCGGGCCGCAACCTCGATCGCCTCGAGTACCCGGTCGTGAGTGTGGAGACGCGTGAGCGCCGTGAACCGGTCGGGCCGCAGGGTGTCGAGGCTGACGGTGATGCGGCGAAGGCCGGCGTCGCGCAGCGCCTGCGCCTGCCCGCCGAGCAGCACGCCGTTGGTGGTGAGAGCGAGGTCGTCGAGCCCGGGCAGGCTAGCCAGCGCCGCGACGAGCGAGGGGAGCCCGCGCCGCAGCAGCGGCTCGCCGCCGGTGAGACGGATCTTGTTCACGCCGAGCCGGACGAACTGACGCACGAGGACGACGATCTCGTCGAAGGTGAGCAGGTCTTCGCGGGGCAGCCAGGTGTACTCCTCTTCGGGCATGCAGTACTGGCAGCGCAGGTTGCAGCGGTCGGTGACCGACACCCGCAGTCCCCGCAACGGCCGTCCGAGGAGGTCCACCAGGGGCATACCAGAGATCTTACCGGAGAAACCGGCGGCCCCCGTCAATGCCAGCGGCCGGGGATGACGGTGCCGCAGCCGGGACACGCGCCCTGTCCGTTCACCTCGAACCGTCGAACGCGGTACCCCGTGCGCTCGACCAGGAGGCGGCGGCAGGAGGGGCAGCGCGTGTTCTCGAGGTCGCCGACCGCCCCGGGCACGTTGCCGGCGTACACGTAGCGCAATCCCGCCTCGCGGCCAACCCGGGCGGCCCGTTCGAGCATGCCGACCGTCGTGTTGCCGGTCCCCGACATCCGGTAGTCCTCGTGGTAGGCGGTCACGTGCCACGGGATGTCAGGCGACACGCCTGCGACGAACGCGGTCAGCTGCCGCAACTCGTCGTCGTCATCGTTGAAGCCGGGCACGAGCAGGGTCACGATCTCGGTCCACAGCCCGGCGGCGTGAACGCGCCGGATCGTGTCGAGGATCGGCTCGATGCGGCCGCCCAGCTGGCGGTAGCGCTTGTCGTCGAAACCCTTGAGGTCGATCTTGTAGAGATCCACCCACGGGCGCAGGTACTCGATCACCTCGGGCGTGCCGTTCCCGTTGGAGACGAAGCCGGTGGCCAGGCCCGCCTTGCGCGCCAGTTTGAAGATCTCGACGGCCCACTCGGCCGTGATCAGCGGTTCGTTGTAGGTGCTGACCACCGCCCGGGCGCCGCGGCGAACCGCCTCGGCCACCAGCTCGGCGGGCGACGAGTCGCGCGAGATGAGCATCGCCGCCGGGTCGCGCAGCGCCTGCGAGGTGACCCAGTTCTGGCAGTAACTGCAGTGCAGGTCGCAGCCGAGCATGCCGAAGCTGTAGGCGAGCGCCCCCGGGAAGGCGTGGAAGAACGGCTTCTTCTCGATCGGATCGCACGCCGCGCCGGCGACGTACCCCCACGGAACCATCAGCCGGCCGCCGCGGTTGAAGCGGACCTTGCACACGCCGGCCGCGCCGTTCGGGATGGGGCAGCGGTGCCCGCACGCGAAGCAGCGGGTCCAGTCGCCGTTGTATCGCTCGTACAGGTCGCCCTCGCGGGTCTGCCGCTCGAGCTCCTGGCCGAGGGTGGTGCTTGCCATGTTCCAGATCTACCACCACACCGCCCCGGATGCGACCTGAACGGCTTTGAGCTATCCTGTCGCGGCATGAGCACCGCGCCAGCCACAGCCGCCGCCCGCGTCCCCGCCACCCGCCTGGTTTCCCTCGACGTCTTCCGGGGCGCGACGATGGCCGCGATGGTCCTGGTGAACAACCCGGGCGACTGGGGCCAGGTGTACGCCCCCCTGCTGCACGCCGAATGGCACGGCTGGACGCCGACCGACCTCATCTTCCCCTTCTTTCTCTTCATCGTCGGGGTGGCGATGACGCTGTCGCGCGCCACGCTCGGGCCCTGGGGACGCATCCTTCGCCGCGGGGCGACCATCGTCGGCCTGGGAGCGCTGCTCGCGGGGTTCCCGTACTATCCGCTGGCGACGTGGCGCATCCCTGGCGTGCTGGTCAGAATCGGGATCGGCTACCTGGCGGCGACCGCGCTGTTCCGGTGGACGCTGCCCTCGGGCGCGCGCGACGATCGCAAGCACGCCGTGCGGCTGGCGTGGGTGGCGGGCCTGCTCGTTATCGGCTACTGGGCGGCGATGGTGCTGGCGCCGTACCCGGGCCACCTGCCGGGCGATCTTTCGAAGGAAGGAAACCTGGCCGCCTTCATCGACCGCGCGGTGATCGGCCAGGCTCACATGTACCGGCAGCGCGGATGGGACCCGGAGGGGCTTGCGAGCACGCTGCCGGCGATTGGCACCATCCTCGCCGGGGTGATCACCGGCTTCTGGCTGCGCGCCGGGGTCGAGGCGCGCGCGAAGGCGGCGGTGCTGGCCGCGGCCGGCCTCGCGCTGCTTGCCCTGGGGCTGCTGTGGGACCTGGCCTTCCCCATCAACAAAAACCTTTGGACCAGCTCGTTCGTGGCCTTCACGGGCGGGGCGGCCGCGTTCTCGCTCGCCGCCTGCTACTACCTGGTGGACGTGCTGGGCTGGCGGTGGTGGACCAGGCCCTTCGTGATTCTCGGGGTCAACGCGATCACGTTGTACGTGCTCGCCGGGCTCAGCGCCAGGCTGCTCGGACTCATCATGGTCACCGGGCCAGAGGGCACCCCGATCTCGCTGCAGCGGTTCGTCTACACGTCGTGGTTCGCGCCGCTCGCCGACCCGAAGAACGCGTCGCTGCTGTACGCCTGCGCGTACCTCGCCGTGCTGTTCGTCGTCCTTTACGGGATGTACCGGAAGGGGATCTACATCAGGGCGTAGATCCCCTCCGGCGTTCCGCTGACGGCTCGCTAGTCGGTGGCTGCCCTGTAGGGCGCGAGCATGTCGTCACGGCTCGGAATGTAGATCTGCGCCGCCCCGCCGGCGGGGGCCGAGTCGCGCGCGTAGACGGGGAAGCCGCGGTACTCACCCACCTTCTTGAATTCGGCATCGTGAGCCACCGCGTCGCCGGCCGACTCCCAGCGACGGCCGTCGTACTGAATCCAGATGCCGCGGTTACCCTGGGGCTCGCGCGCCGAGACGATCCCCGGCTGCCGCTCCTCGGGAGGGGAAGGGGCTGGAATGGACGCGCGCGGCGTCTGCGGCGGCCTCTGACCCGGCGAGTCGTCCTGCCACCGGTTGCTTTGGATGCGAACGTCGGGCCGCAACGGGACCGGGAACGACGGGGTGCGGCTCCCGGTGGTGCCGGCGAGGCCACCCTCGCGCAGGCGCTCGTAGGGC
Source organism: Vicinamibacterales bacterium (assembly GCA_035348395.1). Classification (GTDB taxonomy): domain Bacteria; phylum Acidobacteriota; class Vicinamibacteria; order Vicinamibacterales; family Fen-181; genus JARKSS01. The sequence goes on from DAOPQX010000203.1 coordinate 3,923, forward strand.
TGCAGCAGCCCTCGTCCTATCGGGACCAGTACCCGGCTGTACGGCTCGAGCGATGTGTCGGCGTACAAGGGGACGCCGTCGTACGAGCCCGTCGGCACCATCAGGTCAGGCTCGAAATGGACGGCGGGACCGGCGGGGAAGTAGCGCTCGCCGGCGAAGAGGATGGGCTCGCGGTCGCGCAGCCAGTCACGGCCGGCGGCGGTGAGCGCGGGATACGGCTCCCGAACGTCCACGGCCTGCGGGGCCGCGACCGGCGGGATCGCCAGCACGGCCGTCAGGCCGGCGGAGACGAGCAGGGGGCTGAGCATGGGAACCTCCGCGGAGCGAGGTGCCAAGCGTGTGCCAGCCAACCGCGCGACTGGCCGGGCGCCTCCGCTTGGTGGCAATTTGCCGTTCCTGACGGATCAGCTTGCAAGCACGGGCATACTCGTCCCATACTTCGTTGCCGCGTTCACGGGGCCCCTGTCCCTCCTCTTCGCGGAGTCCGTTCCTTGAACTACCTCGCGTTCGCCCTCATCGTGTTGGCGGCCGCCGGCGCGGCCGCTCTCGCGCGGCGGCATCACCGCCGGGCGGGGCGCTCGATCGACGCGGGAGTCGTCAGCCAGCAGTGGCTGGCTGAGAGCCGGCGGGAGGAAGAGGCATGATCGACCGCTCCTCGTTCGGCCCCGAACTGCGGCGTGCCCGGGAGGCGCGCGGCCTCACCCTGGAAGAGATTGCCGAGGCGACGAAGGTCAACGTGGCGCTCTACCGGGGGCTGGAGAACAACGACCTCTCGCGCTGGCCGTCAGGGCTGTTCCGGCGGGCGTTCGTGCGCAGCTACGCCGAGACGGTCGGGCTGGATCCCGAGGACACCTGCCGCCGGTTCGTGCGCTTCTTCCCCGAGGAAGGCGACGTCGTGCCCGAAATGCACGCCGTGCCGCCTCCGTCGGCCTCGATCGCCCCGCCCGCTTCCTCCGAGGATCCGCCTCGGCTCGTCCTGGCGGCTGCACCCCCCCAGGGCCCCTCCGGCCCGCCGGCCTGGAGGCGCGTCACGGCCCCGCTGGTTGACGTCGGCCTGGCCGGCCTCCTCGGCTGGGGGGCGGGCACGCTGTCAACGCTCCTGGCGGGGCCCGACTGGTTCTGGACGGCCGCTGGGGCAACGGTCGCGACAGCGTACGTGGCGGTGGTCGTGATGCTCGGCACCACGTTCGGAGCCCGATGGCTCCTGCCGGGCCAGGAACGGCCCAGTCCCGTGACCGAAACACCACAGCTTAGCCGAAGGACGGGCGGCGAGAGGCCAGTGCTGGTGGCGAGCCGGCACCACGCGCCGCGCGCGGCCGCGTCTGGCCGCGCGGCGGCAAGGCGTCAGGGCCGCCGCTAGCCTGGAGTGCGGGACCGGCGCGCCACTCTCGATGGGCGCCGCGCCCGCCGTGCTGGCGACCGTGCTCTCTTCGCCCTGGTCCGCGAGCCTGCGAGGACCGTGGGATACTGATCGTTCCCTATGGCTCGCATCCTCATCACCAACGACGATGGCGTGCGGTCGCCGGGCATCGGGGCGCTGGCCGAGGCGCTCGACGGCCTCGGCGAGGTCTACGTGCTCGCACCGACCCGCGAGGCCAGCGCGATCGGCCACGCCCTGACGCTCCACCACCCGGTGCGGCTCGAGCACCTGAAGGACCGGGTCTACGCCGTGGACGGGACGCCCACCGACTGCGTGAACATCGCCGTCGCGGCGGTGCTGCACGGCCTGCCCGATCTCGTGGTGTCGGGCATCAACAAGGGGCTGAACGTTGGCGACGACGTGACGTACTCGGGAACCGTGTCAGGCGCCCTCGAGGCCTCGCTGCTGGGCGTGCGGGCAATCGCGGTGTCGCTGCAGGAGGCGGCGGGCGAGTGGCACTGGGACCACGCGGCGCGCGTGGCGCGCCGGGTGGCGGAGGCCGTGCTGCGCGACGGCCTGCCGCCGCGCACGTTCCTGAACGTCAACGTGCCGCGGGGCGAGCCGAAAGGCGTTCGCGTCACCGTGCAGGGGAAGCGGAACCACGCGACGACGGTCAGCGAGCGGCACGATCCGCGGGGCCGGCCGTACTACTGGATCGGGGAAGGGCAGGACGAGTGGCTTCCGAACGGCGAGTCGGACTACGAGGCGATCCGCGCTGGCTTCGTCTCGGTGACGCCGCTGCAACCCGACCTGACGGCGCACGCGTCGCTTGAAGCGATCAGGCAGCTGGCAGGCAGCGCACAGCTGACAGCGGACAGCTGAGCGGATCACGGGTGTCACGCTGCATTCGTGGTCCCACGTTCAACGCGGAGACGCGGAGGCGCGGAGACGACAGAACGGCGGGCGGCAAACACCGGACATTTCACGTACTACCAATACCGGATGCGGATGCCGCTTGTGTCGCCCGGTATGCCGAGGTAGAATGACGAGTCCGGTCGGGGCGTGGCTCAGCCTGGTAGAGCACTCGGTTCGGGACCGAGGGGTCGGAGGTTCAAATCCTCTCGCCCCGACCA
>DAOPQX010000204.1:0-6379 GCA_035348395.1 Vicinamibacterales bacterium
GATGCGGACGATGTTGCAGGCCATTGGGGCGACGGTGGCGCAGCCGCGATTCCGCACCATGCTGGTGGCGCTCTTCGCGCTCGTGGCGCTGCTGCTGGCCGCGATCGGGGTGTACGGCGTGATGGCTTACGGCGTCACGCAGCGCGCCCACGAGCTGGGCGTGCGCATGGCGCTCGGCGCGGCCGACCGCCATGTCGTGCGCCTGGTGCTCGTCGAGTCGCTCGCCCTGACGGCACTGGGCGTCTGCCTGGGGCTGGCCGGCGGCGCGGCGGCCACTCGCCTGCTCGCGGGGCTGCTGTTCGAGACGCGGCCGCTGGATCCGCCGACCTTCCTCGCGGTGCCGCTCGTGCTGGCGGCGATCGCCCTCGCGGCGAGCTACGTCCCCGCGCGCCGCGCGCTCCGCGTGGAGCCCGCGGTCGTACTGCGGTAGCGAAGGTTCCGGGGGGGCCGGCGGCGGTGCATCCCCTGCCCGCCATGGCCAGTGGCCCGCAACCATGATCGGGATCCGGGTCCTGTCGGGGCAGCGACACCGTTTTGTCCGCCACCCGCTCCGGTTGCGGGCTGACGGCACTCGCGCCGCCGCACTCCCCGAGTCGCTACGCTTCGCCGTCAGAGACGTGCGACATCCGACTTCGTGGACTTGACTTCGCCACCTCGCGACTTCGTGGACCTCGCGACTTCGTGGACTGGCGTCCCTGCTACCGTGACGAGGCCAGCCTGACGTCGGCGCGGGCCCAGGCCGCCGCGAGACGCTTCTCCACCAGGGCGGCGTCCTCGTCCTTCGACTGCGCCCGCAGCGCCTGCAGCAGTCCCGTCAGCGCGTAGCCGTTCTCCGGGTTGCGCCGCAGGTCCTCCCAGTAGACCGTCTCGGCTTCGGCCGGACGGCCGGCCGCGAGCAGCACCGCGCCCAGCGCGTGGCGCGGCGGGTAGTGCCACTCGGCAGGCTCGGTGTAGACGAGGCCGTCCTCGAGGCGAACCGCCCGGTCGAGGTGGGCGATGGCAATGTCGTACTGCTTGCGGGCCGCCGCGATCTCGCCCGCGAGCACCTCCGGCGCGATCTCCAGGATGGCGCGCGCGGTGTTCGGCGAGAACAGCGGCTGATCGAGCACCTCATCCTTCGAGGCGAGCGCCTGCCGCACCGATTCCAGCTCTCGCTCGGCTTCAGCAACCTCGCCCCTGCCGAGGAACGCCAGCCCGCGCGCGTAGTGCCAGATCCCGCGCATGAAGGTCTGCCCGGCCGGCGGCTCCTTCTCGCGAAGCATCTCGTCCCACCGGTGGAAGCGCGTGAGCGCGAAGTACGGGACGATGCGGAAGCCCGCCAGCATCGGCATCTCGGCGAGCGCCTTGTCGTCGATCTTCGACGCCACGTTCCGCGCCGCCTCGATCGCCCGCGCGCTCTGCCCGTCCATCTGCGCCGCGAACCAGAGGAAGTGGATGTTGTGCGGATAGTACGCCATCGGGTAGAGGCCCTGCGCGCGGCACTGGGTAATGTAGTCCTCGTCTGCCAACACCGCCAGCTCGTTGCTGCGCACCGCGTCGGCGTAGCGGCCGACGCGCTGGTAGATGTGCGACGGCATGTGGACGAGGTGGCCGGCGGCCGGGGCGAGCGTGAGCAGCGTGTCGGCAGCGGCCTCGGCCTTCGTGGCTTCCGACGTCGGCTCCATCAGGTGGATGTAGAAGTGGAGCGCCCCCGGGTGCCGCGGGTTCCGCTGCATCACCGATTCGAGCAGCCGCTGGATCTCGAGCGTGCCCTCGTAGGGCTGGCCGTCCCGCATCCAGTAACCCCAGGGCCTGAGGTCCATCACGGCCTCGGCGTACAGCGCGGCCGCATCGAGGTCGTCGGGGAATCGCTCGGCCACCCGCTTCATCGCCGCGGCATAGGCCTGGTCGCGCTCCTTGCGGTCTTCGGGCCGCCCGGAGTAGCGCTCCGCGAGCGCGTCGATGTATGCCTGCTCGCGCGGCGACGCGTTCCCTTTACGGGCCATTGCCTCCTTCACGAGGGCGAGGGCCCGCGGCTCGTCGGCCGGATCCATGGGCGCGTTGATGTTGGGTCCGATCACGAGGGCCTGGCCCCAGTAGGCCATCGCGCAGTCGGGATCGAGCCGCGCCGCTTCGCGGAACGATCGTGCCGCCTCGGCGTGGTTGAAGCCGTAGGCGAGGTTGAGCCCCTGGCTCATGAAGCGCGCCGCCTCGGGCGAGCGCGTCGTGACCGTGAAGGTATGGTCGCCGAGGTTCAACAGGCGCGGCGCCAGCGCGCCGCTCGGCGCCGGCTTGTTGCCTTCCTCGGCGTGGGTGTAGTGCTGGTGCGATTGTGCGAAGCTTCCGGCCGGAAACGCTGCGAGCGCAATGGCAAGGCCGTAGGCGGAGATGGTGTGGGGGCCCATCGTCTCCTCCTCTGCTGACTGATGATAGCGCGAGCCGGACGAGCCCTCAGCGGCGGACCTGCCCGGTCGGCAGCCGCTCGTCCACCGGGGCCGGGCGGCACGTCGGCAGCCTCAGCAGGTGCGTGGTGACGCCGATGGCCACCGCGAGCAGCAGCGCGCGGCCCCACCACACGCCCACGGCCGTGGCGGCGGTGATCGCGAGCGCGATCCAGAGCGTGGCGATCGTCACGACCTTCTCGGTGAGCGAGAGGCCGCGGCCGCTCCGGTAGTTCTCGATGTACGACCCGAAGACGCGGTTGGTGAGCAGCCAGCGGTGGAAGCGCGGCGAGCTGCGCGAGAAGAAGTATGCGGCCAGCAGCAGGAACGGGGTGGCCGGCATCAGCGGCAGGATGATGCCGAGCACGCCGAGGCCGGTGGCGGCGAACCCGGTTGCGGTGAAGAGAACGCGCCGCACGCGCGACATCCCGGCTGGTGGTTCCACTGCGCTCATTGTCGCACGAACCCGAACCCCACCCACAGAGCCCGGCCCATCCCGTCGATGCCCGAGCCGTGCACGCGGTAGGCCTCGTCGAAGAGGTTCACCAGGCCCGCGTTCAGCGAGACGCCCCCGCCGAGCGGCCGCCCCAGGTAGACGTCGAGCACGTGCCATCCGCCGGTCCCGTCGGGGCCGATGCGGTGATCGGAGATGTCGCCCGGCGCCAGGCGCCGCTGCGCGGCCGCCACCCGCCACTGCGCTTCCACGAACAGCCGGTCGGGGCCCGACCACCGCAGCGACAGCAGGCCGTTGAGCGGGGGGATGCGGCGCATCGGCTGCCCGGTCGACGGCTGGTGCCCGTAGGTGTAGCTCACGTGCGCGGCGGCGTGCAGCGAGCCGGTCAGGCTGGCCTCGGCCTCGGCCTCGACTCCACGGACGAACGCGCGCGCCACGTTGGCCTTCTGGTAGACGCGTTGCCCTTCCAGGTACTCGCTGCCGGCGTAGGACGATGGCACCCGGTCGATCAGGTCGCGGAGGCTCGTACGAAATGCCGCGGCGGAGAAGGCGACTCGCCCGGCGCGGGCCCGGAAACCCGCTTCGTACCCGATCCCGCGCTCGGGCGAGAGGTTCGGCGACGGGACCTCGATCCCGTTGTCGAAGAGCCCCAGCGTGCTGACATCGTCCACGTTCGGCGCCCGGAACGACTGCGAGACCGACCCGACCAGCTGGAGGCCGGGGGCGAGGCGGTAGCTCGCCGCCACCGATCCCACCGTGGCCGACGGCGACAGGTCGAGCGACCCGAACGCCGAGTCGTCTGCAGACACGTTGTAGCGGCTGTGGCGCCCGCCGACGTCCAGGTGCAGTGCCCCGCGGTTCCACGAACCGGTGACGAACGCCGCCGCCGACGAGGCCCGCGAGCCGTCGGGATAAAGCCCGCGCTTCAGGACCTCCGAGCCGCCCGTCGTGTTGCGGTCGCGCCGCCAGCTGCCGATCCAGTCGTTGTAGATGTCGGCCCCTGCCAGCACCGTCCACCCGTGAACGGGACGCGTCTCGGCGGTGAGGGTCGCCCCCAGCGTCCGCACCGTGTCCTGTTCGACGATCAGGACGGAGGAGCCGCGGGTCTGGCGTTCGCGGCGCTCGCGCGAGCGATGAAACGAGAGCCCTGCGTCTACCCGCGCGAACGGCCCCGACCCGGGGAACCACTCCCAGGCGCCGCTTGCCAGCTGGCGCACCTGCGGGTCGAACGCGTAGCGCGCGAAGCCGCGCTGCGCGACCTGGTCCCAGCGCGGCACGTCGCCCTGGTGCAGGTGCTGGTAGGACACCGACAGCAGCGACGTACGGCCCAGCCTGAGAACGCCCGACGCATCCCCCGAAACCTCGTCGTAGCCCGAGGGCGACTCGACCCCGAGCGAGCCGCCGGCGACGAGGTCGCCGAAGCGCCGCACCGACACTCCGCCGCGCACCGCGGCCGAAGACGACGAGACCTCCGCGTCGGCGCGGCCGCCCTGCTCCATCCCGCCCGTCATCCATTTGCCCGAGACGCCGCCCGACACCCGCATCGGGCCGCTGCTCAGCCGCGCCCTCCGGGTCACCAGGTTGATGACGCCACCGATCGCGTCGCTGCCGTACAGCACCGACCCCGATCCGCGCATCACCTCCACCTTTTCCAGGGACGAGGGGTCGATGGTCGCGAGGTATTGATTCGGCCCGTAGCGGAACGTGCTGTTGTTGAGGCGGACGCCGTCCACGAGCACCAGCACCTGGTTGCCGAGCAGGCCGCGAACGTAGGGAGAGCCCGAGCCGTGGTTCGTCTTCTGCAGCAGGACGCCCGGCAGGTCGGCGAGCGCCTCGGGCGTGGACCGCGGCATCCGCTCGTCGAGCTGCTCGCGGTCGAGCACGGCGATCGCCCGCGGCGAGCCCGCGGCCGGCTGCTCCACTCGCGCCGCTGTCACGACGAGGTGTTCCTCGTGGCGGAGCACGGCCGGCTCGAGGCGCAGGTCGTGCGGCGCGGCCGGCTCGTCGCCGACGCGAACGCGGACGACCAGCGGCCGAAAGCCTTCCGCCCGCACGCGGAGGACGTGCTCGCCGGCAGGCAGTTCGAGCGCGAACCCGCCGTCGTCGCCGGTCGTGGTCTCCGGGGCGACGGCCGCGCCCGCCACGTTGACGCTGGCGCCGGCGATGGGCGCGCCATCGGCCCGCAGCACGCGGCCTTTCACCGAGACGGCATCGGCCGCGGCCAGCGGCGGCAGGAAGATTCCGACAAAGAAGGACAGGAGAAGGGTTCCGAGCTGTCTCACGTTTCGCATCCTGTGGGGCTGACGACCAGAACGAGAGAAGGTACCACAGACCGGCGCCCGGCCGCGACCGGGACAGGAGACAGCGCGGACAGCGGGCACCGGCTCTTGAGCCAGATCACTGACGCCGCCCTTGGAGCCGCGGGCCGTTCGCGGAGAAAACCGTGTGGAGCAGGCCGATCAGGTGCGGACAAAACGCACCGCAGGCCTGCGGACAGGCCTGGGGATAGGGGTCCCCAGGCGCGTTCGGACGGACGGTAAGCCGAGGTGCGTTTTGCCGGCCTGCGGAACCCGGTTTTCGGAGCGAATGGCCCGCGGCTCCAGAAGCGCGCAGAACCGCTCGGCGGAGCCCGGCTCGGCCCAACCAAAAGGTGTCTGGCTGCCCCGCCACCCGCTCCGGTTGCGGCAAATGGCACTCGCGGAGTCCCCGCGAGCCCGTCAGCTGCCGCCTTACGTCGTGATCGGGACCCCGAAGCGCTGCACGAGCTGCTCGACCTCGTTCCGCAGGAACGCGAACGACGGGATCACGAACAGCAGGTCCTGCATCCGCGAGGGGTCGTAGTCGGTCTCGATCACCTCGCCGGTGACGAAGGGGCGCCGCTCGACGTTCGACGACAGCGAGTTCGGGATCTCGCCCATCGAGGAGAGGATGCCTGCCCCGAACACCTTCGTCTCGCCCGCCTCCTCGATCAGCCCGAACTCGATCGAGAACCAGCTCAGGCGCTTGAGCGCCAGCACCTTGTCGCCGGTGGGGACCGCCACCGCCGCCCGGCCGATCTGCGTGAGCAGCGCCGCGTAGTCGTGGTTCACGAGCGGCGGCACGTGGCCCAGGCAGTCGTGGATCATGTCGGGCTCGGGCGTGAATTCCGGCTTCGACCCGTGCCGGATGAACTGCGTCACCGGGAACCCGCGCTCCGCGATGTAGGTGTAGAAGGTCCTGTAGGGGATCGGCCCCTCGGCGGGCACCAGGTGCATGCCGCTCACTCCCTTCAGCTGTTCGCTGAGCGTGCGCAGCTGCGGGATCGCGTCCTCGCTGATGCGCAGGTCTCGCTTGGCCTTCAGGTAGATGGAGCTGGCGTGGCGGTTGTGCAGCTCGTCGAGGCGCGGCGTGACCTCGCGCCAGATCCGCTGCTCCTCGCCGGTGTAGTCGATGATCGGCGGCGGCTCGTTCCGGAGCCGCGCCTCGCGACAGATCGCGAAGAGGGCACGGCGCCGCTCGACGTACT
>DAOPQX010000205.1:0-6341 GCA_035348395.1 Vicinamibacterales bacterium
GCCACGGGCGTCACGGCCAACGCTGCTGTCCCGGTGACCGTCTTCCCCGCCGTTCCATTCACCTTGGAGGTCGCAGCGTCCTCCGGCCGTGTGAACCAGCCCATCACGATCACCGCCACGGCTCCGCCCGGTTCGCCGCAGATCAACAAGTTCGTGTGGAGCCTCGGTGGTCCGCTGGATCCGGCGATCGACCCGGATGGCGACGGTATCGTGGAGACAAGCCGGCCCACCGTGTCGATCCGGTATGTCGGCATGCCGTGCAACGCCACCACTTGCGTAGTCCAGATTCAGGTGACTGCGGAGGCGGAGCAAAACCGCTTTGGGTTCGGCAGCACGACGACGACGATCACGCAATAGCAGGCTGCCGTGAAAGCGCGCCTGTGCGGGAGTTCACCACAGGCTGACAGGCGGACCACGAAGTTGGGACGCGAAAGGGCCGGCGCGATGCGCCGGCCCTTCGTCTATTGCCGTACGGTTCACCGCAGAAGCGCAGAGATCTTTGCGATGATTCCGTGATCTCTGCATACGTCTCCGCGTCTCGGTGTCTCCGCGGTGAACGTGGACAAGCCGCCACGTCTGTCACGCAGGCTTCACCGCAGGGGCCGTCTCACCACTCGCTGTACTTGCTGCCGTCCAGCGCGGTGTTCTCCGATCCGCTCTTGACGTCGTAGATGCCGACCTCCGTGGTGGGATTGGCGGGATCGATCTCGGCGGGAACGGTCTGCCAGGTTTCGCGCGAGTTGGTGAAGGGATCGACCGGGACCTCGCGCAGGTAGCCGTCGGTGACCAGGGCCTGCAGGTCAGCCGGGTACTTCGCCTTGTCCGCGTAGTACTGGTCGATCGCGTCGCGCATCCGGAAGAGATCGGTCTTGAGCACCGCCTCCCTGGAGGTGATGATCGAATTGCGGTAGAGGACGACGGCCATCCCGGCGAGGACGGTGATGAGGGCCATCACCACCATCAGCTCGATCAGCGTGAATCCGGCCGCGCGTTGCCGGGCGTGCAGGCGCGTGAACACCATGTCGGCCTACCAGTCGCTGTACTTCGTCCCGTCGAGGCCCGTCCCGCCGCTCTTCGTGTAGACGTCGAACACGTTCTGGCCGCCCCAGGAGGTCGACTCGGGCGAGTCCTGGTAGGACCGCTTGCCCCAGTCGGTGCTCTTGGTCATCGGGTCGATCGGGATTCGCCTCAGGAACTTCAGCTTGCGCCCCGACGCGTCGTTGGCGACGGCGACGCCGTTGACCAGCGCGTCCAGGTCGGCCGGGTACCCTTCTGAACCGGCCTTGACGTCCACCGAGCCGATCATCCCCTGGTCCACCGCGTCCTTGTAGCGGTCGATGGCGGTCCGCATCTCGCGCAGCGCGCGCCGCAGTTCGACCTCGCGCTGCCGCTGGATCGTCACCTTCGCCAGCGGCAGCACCGCCGACGAGATGATCAGGAGGAGCGCGCTGACGACGAGCAGCTCGACGAAGCTGAAGCCCTCTTGCCGTCTCAGCGTGATCCACGGCCTGTCGTGCTTCGTGCTCAACCTCTCGAACCCCTTCCCTACTTCACCGTGACCGCCGCCGGCACGAAGTCGAGGCGGATCGGGCCGCCCGGGCCGCTCGCCACGCCAGCCGGCGTGAGCGCCGTGGATCCGGGCGCGACCGTCTCGAACAGGACGGCCGCCAGCAGCCCCGAGCCGGTCGCCCCCACCGTGTCGCCCGAGCGGCTGAGCGTCACGTCCACCCGCCCCGACGCCGAATCCACCTGCTGGGCGAACGCCACGTTGGCGTTGCCCTGGCGCATGAAGCTCCCCTCCTGCACGCCGCGCACGCGCAAGACCGCAGGATCAAAGGTCAGCGTCAGGCTCACCGTGGACACGCGGTTGATGTTGTTCACCAGCAACGGCACCGTGTAGGGCCCGCCACCCGCCCGGAATTCCCCGCTTGGCGGCGTCACCACCACCTGCGCCCCGCCGGCCTGCGCCGCGCCTGGTTGTGCGGCCGCGGCCGGCGGTGTGGGCTCGGCCACTGGCGGCTGCGCCGCGGGGGCGGGCTCGGCGGCCGCGGGCGGCGGGGCCGCCGGCGGAGCGGCCACCGGGGGAACGGGCTGCGGCGGCGGCTGCATGACCGTCCCCGGGATCGGCGACGAGCCTGGCGGAAGCACCGGGGTCCCCTGCGGCGTCGGCCTGCCCATCGGCGTGCCACCCGCACCCGCCTGGGGCGCCGGCTGGATGGCCGGCTGCTCGGCGGCCCCGCCGGGCTCGATGAGGGGCGGGGGCCCGCCGCCGAGGCTCGGGTTCTGGGTGGTACCGATGTAGATCGGCGCCACGTCCTCGGCGGTCAGCCCGTGCGTCCGGATGATGCGCGGCGTCAGCAGCATGACGATGTCGGTCTGCGCGATCTGGTTGTCGTTCGCCGAGAAGAGCTGCTTGAGGATCGGCACGTGGATCGCGCCCGGGAACCCGCTGAGCGAACGCCGCTCGTCGTCGCGCAGCAGCCCGGCCAGCAGGTTCGACTCGCCGTCGCGCAGCCGCATGGTCGTCTTGACGCGGCGCGAGCCGAAGGAGGGCAGGCTCTGCCCCGCGATGTTGACGTCGCTCCCCTTCGTGCTGCTCTCGACGGTGAGGTCGAGGATGATGTCGTTGGTGTAGGTGACGCGGGGCGTCACCTCGACGTTCACGCCGACCGGGCGGTACTGGAACGAGGTCAGCGGGTTGACCGCCGTCCCGCCGCCGATCAGCGGCGTAAAGGTCGTCGAGGGCACCGGGATCTCGTCGCCGAGGTTCGCGGTGAGCGTCTTGCCCTCCTGGCCTCGCAGCGACGGCTTGGCGATCAGCTTGCTCGACGAGTCGCTCTCGAGGAACCGGATGATCCACGACGGGACGCCGACGTAGAAGTCGGCGGTGTTGATGCCCTGCGAGATGCTGTTCAGGTTGAACAGGCCGCTGGCGTTGGACGTGCCCGTGCCGGTCCCGGTCCCCGTACCGGTCCCGGTTCCCGTGCCCCCGGGAGGGGCTTCGGGCGAGAAGACGCCCGTGATCGAGTACTGCGAGAGGTTCAGGCCGTAGGCCTTCGCCCGGCTCCGGTTCACCTCGAGGATCTCGATGTCGATGACCACCTCGGCCCGCGGCTTGTCGTTGGCCTGGATCACTTTCTCGGCGATGGCCACCATCGCGGCGCTGCCGCGCATGGTGATGGTGTTCGAGGTCTTGTTCGCCGTCACCAGGGGGCGCGCCGTGATCCCGGCTCCCTGGAAAAGCCCGGTGAGCAGCGTCTGCAGCTCGGTCACGTCGGCGTTCGAGACGTGGAAGACCTGGATCACCTGCTCCTCGTAGATCGCGCGCTTCTGCGGCTGGTCGGGGATGACCATGATGGTGCGCGGGTTCTGGACCTTGTAGAAGAAGCCGTTCGAGGTCAGCACCAGGTGGAGGGCCTGCTCGAGGGTGACGCCGTCCAGCTCGATCGGGTTCGTCAGCCGGCGGTCCTGGAAGTCGCGCTCGTAGAGGATGTTGATCCCCGACGCCTGGCCGATGAAGTTGAGCACCTCCGACAGCTGGATCCCCGAGACGAACTTGGCCCGGATCGGCTCGCGGGACGCGGGGTTCAGCACGTTCTCCTGCCGCTGCCGGACCTGCTCGCGGAGCTGCTCGATCTGCGGCACGGGCCGGGCGGCCTCGAGCTTGTCGCGCAGCACGCGCTCGAGCTCGATGGCGCGGGCCGCGGCGCGCGCGTTGGTCGAGTCGAACTCGGCGGCCCGGCGGTACTCGCGGATCGCGGCCTCGAGCTCGCCCTTCTCGTCGAAGGCGCGGGCGCGATCCAGGTGGTCCAGCGAGGCGGCGAGCTGCGCCCGCTCGAGAGCGATGCGGTACTCGGTTCGGCGGGGGTTCGCCTGGAACGCCTGCGTGTAGTAGCTCACCGCAGTGTCCCAGTCGCCCGCCCGTGCCGCCCGCTCGCCGCGGCTGTACGCCCTCGAAGCGCCGCAGCCGGCGAGCGTCACCAACGCCACCGCCACCGCCGCAGCTCTCAAGAGGTTGACTCTCACGCGAGGCCTCCAATCGGTTCGCCGCCGCACGACCCTACTCCTGCCGAATCACTGTTCCCTGTTCCTCGACCCCAGATCCCCCCGACTCCTGACTCTCGACCCCTGAATCCTGAATCCCGAACCCTGATTCCCGAATCCCGAATCCTACCCCTTACCCCGTCAGCCGGATCACCCGTCGGCCGGTTCCGTCCGGGTACGACACCTCGATCGTCTCGACGTTGATCTTCACGATCAGGTACTGCCCGTCCACGACCTCGCCCTCGCGGCCGTACAGGATGTCGCGCCCGTCGCTGAGAACAGCGACCGACCGCCCGCCCGCCTGCACCACGCCGATGAACTTCAGGTTGATCGGCGGCGGAGGTGGCGGCCCGGTCGGAACGGGACGAACGGCGGCCCGCCTGGCGGGCACGTCGGGCGGCGGGGGCGCGGGCGACGGCTCGGGCTGGTCGCGAAAGAGGTTGCGCCCGCCATCCACCGGGGCTGGACGCTCGGCTTCGAGGGCCTCGAGACGGACGTCGGGGACCTCGCTCATCGGCCCTGAAGCCGCACCCCGCGCGGCCGGCCTCGCGTTGGCCCCGCGCGGGCCGCGGCCATCCCCGCTCCACCAGAACTGGTAGGCGAGGATGGCCGCGAGCACAGCCAGCAGGCTCGCCAGCAGCACGGCCTGGCGGCGCGGGACCTCAGCTGCCATTGCCGGCCGCCTGGTAGTAGGTAGAGAGGTTGAGCGACAGGCGCAGCGTCTCTCCCGACGCGCCGCCGTCGAGCCGAAGGTCGTCGATCACCAGGAACGGCGCCCCGGTCTCGACGCGGTAGATGAACTGTCGGATGTCCTGGTAGTCGCCCTCGAGCGCGATCGAGATGGCGAGGCGGTCGAGGGAGGCGCGGGCCGCGGGCTCGGCCGAGGCCAGGCGGTTCGACAGGCGCAGGTTGGTCTCGCGCGCGAGCTGGGCCAGGCTCACGTAGGTCGCGCGCTGGGCGTCGGAGAGGCTGGCCGGCAGCACCTGCTCGTAGAACACCTTCAGCTCGCGCTCGGCCTGGTCCTTGCCGGCAGCGACGGCGCGGACCGAGGAGAACTCGGCGGCGGCCGCGCGGCGCGACTGCTCGGCGGCGGCGGCGCGGGCGTCGGCGTCGGTCACCCGCTGCGACATGGGGCGGACCGCCAGCCCGTAGAGCGCGAGGTTCAGCGCGAAGGCCACCGCCAGCGCGACGATCGGCCGGCGCTCCTCTCTCAGCACGCGGTTGAGCAGGCCTGTGGCCGCCATCAGCGCCCGCCTGACTGCCCGCCGTCGGGGGCGGGCGGGGCGGGGCTGGCGTACCGCCCCTCCAGCAGCACCTCGATCATCCCGTCCTCCTGCGTGTTCTCCGATCGCGTGAACACGTCCTGGAACGCTCCGGTGCCCTGCAGGTTCTCGACGAAGGCCTCGACGTCCTCGGCGCGGCGGGCGCGCGCCACCAGCTCGATCCGCATGACCTCGCCGGTCACGGGCCGGATGGATCGGATCCGGACCCCGGCGGGCAGCGTGGTCTCGAGCTGGTTGAGCAGCGCCGTCCAGGAGAAGACGCGGCGGTCGATCAGCGCGTTCGCCTCGCGCGAGGCCTCGAGCACCGCCGCCAGGCGCTCGCGGTCGATGCTGGCCCGCGCGCGTGCCGCGTCCTGCCGCAAGGTGGCCGCGGTGGCGTCCGACTGCCGGATGGAGGCGGCCAGCGACGCGTCGCGGCGCGTGAGCGAGAAGAGCTGCCACGCGTTGAACACCGTGAAGGCAGCCACCAGGACGGCGGCGGCGGCGAGGACGGCGTGCACGCGCCGCACGTCGTAGAAGGGACGGGTCGCGAGGTTGGTCCTCAGCATGGCGGCGTCACTCGCGGGCCCCGCGGGCCAGCACGCCGAGCAGGGGCGTCACGGCCTGGAGCAGGTCGCGGTCGGGCGCGATCCGATCGGTGAACCGCGCGACGGCCGAGGGGTCGAAGGTCTGGGTCTTCACCCGCAGCCGCTCCTCGACCTGGCGGCGGACGACGTCGAGCGACGAAGGGGCGTCGTCCCGGCACGGGCCGCTCGCGGCGAGCAGGACACGGGCGAACTTCGCGCTCCCGCCAAGGCGGTCCTCGTAGTACATCGCCGTCTGGTGCACGAGGTCGGCCAGCGTCTCGTCGGTGCCTTCGGCTCGGTTCCGGAAGAATATCAAATCCCGGCCGCGCAGGATCCCGATGCTGCCGTAACCCGGGGTCACGTGCACCAGCAGCCAGTCGCCCTGCTCGGTCAGGCCGGCGGCGAGCACGGCCAGCACGGCAAGGCTCATCAGCTTGAGGCGCGTGCC
>DAOPQX010000206.1:0-6338 GCA_035348395.1 Vicinamibacterales bacterium
GTGACGGAGAAGCGGGCAGGGCGGCCCGCACCGACCTGCACCAGCTCGCGGCGAGAGGGGGCGAAGCCCGCCAGGTGGGCCCGCACGAGATACCCACCAGGCGGAAGCGACTGCAGCTTGAACGCGCCGGCCCGGTCGGTCACCGCCAGGGCCGTCGTCTGGCCGAGGGCGGACACCATCACGCCGGCAAGCGGCCGGCCCTGCTCGTCGGCGACCGCGCCTTCGATCTGGCCGGACGCCGCCCTCGCCACGCGGGGCGCACGGTCGTCCCCGCCGACGGCAGCGCTCCGGAGCTGCGCCTCGGCCGGCGAGGACCACACTGCGCCGGCCACGACCGCCGTCCCGACGAGCGTAATGAGACGGTTCATGACGAGGCCTTCAGTTGTGAAGCACGAGCACGCCACCCGGCGGCCCCGGCTACGGGGCGATCGACAGGTCGACGTTCTCGGTCTTCGTCTTGTTGTTACCCGCGACGTCGGTAATCTTGATCTCCAGCCGGTAGTCGCCCTCGGGGAAGCTCGCCAGCGGGATCGAGAGGCCGCCCACCAGCTGGTGGCCGGCCGCGGCGTCGAACTGCGGCGGCAGCGTCTGCGCGTTGAAGTTCTGCGGCTCGGTGCGGTTGAAGAACTTCTCGCCGCCACCGGCCTGCTTCTGGTGGAAGTTGTACTCCACCTTCACGTCGGGCTTCCCGCCCTGCGCGGCCGCCGTGTTGTAGATCAGAAAGATGATCGACAGCTCGTCCTTCTTCGAGAACTTGTGGTCGAGCGACGGGGTCAGGCGCGTCAGCCCGAAGACGTACGGGTTGGCCGCCATGTCGGCCTCGGAGGGCGGCGCGCTCAGCTGCTCGGCCTTGTTCGACAGGATGATCGAGCTGGTCATCAGCTCGTTCGCCCAGAAGTCGGGCACGGTCACGGCCTGCTTGACGAGGGAGCGCTTCGGCGCCTCGGCCTTCTTGTCCTTCGGCGTGCGCTCACCCATGAGCACGTAGAGGTCGAACTCGCCGGGCGGCACCGAGATCGCGCGGGTCACCCGGTACTGACCGTTCTCGGGAGCCTTCAGGTCGAAGAACCGGACGTCCTCGAACGGGTACTCCGGGCGCCCCTTCTTTTCGTCCTGCTTCGCGTCCTTCTCCCCATTGCCCTCGGGAGCGGTTGCCGCACCGCCCCGCGGCACGACCCGGACGTAGTACACCACCGAGGTGTTGGTGATCCGATCCTGCGGGAAGACCATCGTCACCGGCATGAAGGTGCGCTGATCGCGGGCTTTCTGGAAGTGGTACTGGAACGTGATCGGAAAATCGGTCGGGGCCGGCTGCCCAGCCACCACCTCGTCGACGATCTTCACGACTGTCTGGACCTCGCGCTGCTGGTCCTTATCCAGTTTCTGTTCCTTCTTCTTGTCCTGCGCGGCGGTTCCGGCGGGAACGGCAAGGGCGAACGCGGCGAGCAGCGCACCGGAAACGGCTACCGCGCGGGCACGGATCAGCATGACGACTCTACCCCCAAATATAGACGAACCATCAATCTACGGGATCATAGACACCTTGCCCGGCCAAAGTCAAAAGAGCGCGCGGGGCCAAGCCCGGCCGCTCGGCCGCCGCGTGCTATGATCGGCAGTCCGAGCGGCAAAGCAGGCGTCCGGGGCGGTCGCCCGGGAGAGTCCGATGGTCGACGACGCGCTCGTTATCGTGCTCGCGGGGGGGGCCGGGGAGCGCCTCTACCCGCTGACCCAGGACCGGGCCAAGCCGGCCGTCTACTTCGGCGGGCCCTACCGCATCATCGACTTCGTCCTCAGCAACTGCATCAACTCGGGCCTGAGGCGCATCTTCATCGCCACCCAGTACAAGTCGCTCTCGCTCAACCGCCACATCCGGATGGGCTGGAACATCGTCTCGGAGGAGCTCGGGGAGTTCATCGAGATCCTCCCCCCGCAGAAGCGGGTCGGGGAGCACTGGTACCTCGGCACCGCCGACGCCGTCTTCCAGAACTTCTACTCGATCCTCCGCGAGCACCCCCGCCAGGTCATCGTCCTCGCCGGCGACCACGTCTACAAGATGGACTACTCCAAGATGCTCCGGTTCCACCAGGAGCAGGGGGCCGACGTGACGCTGGCGACCATCGAGGTCCCGATCGAGGAGTCGAAGCGGTTCGGCATCGTGCGCGTGGACGAGCACGACCGCGTCGTCGGCTTCAGGGAAAAGCCGCACGACCCGATCCCCGCGCCCGGCACGACCGACGTCGCGCTCGCGTCGATGGGCATCTACGTCTTCGAGGTGGATGCCCTGCGAGAGGCGCTCGAGGCCGACGCCGCCCAGGAGACGACGCACGACTTCGGGCGCGACATCATCCCGGCGCTCATTCCCCGCGCGAGGGTCTGCTCCTACCGGTTCTACGACGAGAACAAGAAGGCCGCGAAGTACTGGCGCGACATCGGGACGCTCGATGCCTACTTCGACGCGAGCATGGACCTCGTGCAGGTGAACCCCGAGTTCAACATGTACGACCCCGAGTGGCCGCTGCGCACCTACCAGCCGCAGTCGCCGCCGGCCAAGTTCGTCTTCGCCGAGCCCGGGGGGCGCTGCGGCCAGGCGCTCGACTCGATCATCTCTCCCGGCTGCATCGTCTCGGGCAGCCGGGTATCGGGCAGCGTGCTGTGCCCCAACGTCCGCGTCCACAGCTTCTGCGTCATCGACCAGGCGATCCTGATGCCCGGCGTCCGCGTCGGGCGTCACGCCCGCCTGCGGCGCGTCATCGTGGACCGCGACGTCTTCATCCCCCGCGGCGCCCGCATCGGGTTCGACGAGGAGGAAGACCGGCGCCGGCACACCGTCACCAAGCGCGGCGTGGTCGTCGTGACTCGCGACGACGAGCCGCTCATCGGGGACATCGACCCTGAGGCGCTGCGGCTCGAGTCCGAGGCGGACAGCCGCGGCCAGGAACAGCAGCAAGGAGGAGTGAGTCGTGAAGATAGCGCGCGTGCACGGTCGTGAAATCCTGGATTCGCGGGGCAACCCGACGGTCGAAGTCGAGGTGACGCTCGAGGGCGGGGTGCAGGGGCGGGCGGCCGTCCCCTCGGGGGCATCCACCGGCGAGCGCGAGGCGCTCGAGCTCCGCGACGGCGACAGCAAGCGGTTCCTCGGCAAGGGCGTCCTCAAGGCGGTGTCGCACGTCAACGGCGAGCTGGCCTCGGCGGTGACCGGCGCTGAGTTCGACCAGCGGGCGCTCGACCGGCGGATGATCGAGCTCGACGGAACCCCCACCAAGAGCCGGCTCGGGGCCAACGCCGTGCTCGGCATCTCCATGGCCGCCGCGCACGCCGAGTCCCGGCGACAGGGGATCCCCCTCTACCGCTACCTGGCCGGCCTGGCCGGGCAGCCCGCGGACGCCGGGCTGCTCCCCGTGCCGATGATGAACATCCTCAACGGCGGCGCCCACGCCGACAGCAACGTCGACGTCCAGGAGTTCATGGTCGTCCCGCTCGGGCTGCCGTCGTTCCGCGAGGCGCTCCGCGCCGGGGCCGAGACGTTTCATGCCCTGCGCTCGATCCTGAAGCAGCGGGGGCTCTCGACCGGCGTCGGCGACGAAGGAGGCTTCGCGCCGAACCTCCAGGCCAACCACCAGGCCATCGAGCTGGTGATCGAGGCCATCGGCAAGGCCGGCTACCAGGCCGGCAAGGACGTGTGCATCGCGCTCGACGTGGCCGCCAGCGAGCTGTGGGAGGACGAGGGGAGCCGCGAGGGGGCGCCCGAGGCGCGCCGCGGCCGCTACGTCTTCCACAAGTCGGGCGGGGGCGCCAAGACCTCGGCCGAGATGGTCGAGATGTACGGCGAGTGGATCCGGCAATACCCGATCGTGTCGATCGAGGACGGCCTGGCCGAGGGTGACTGGTCGGGCTGGGAACTGCTCACGCGCGAGCTCGGCGGGCGCGTTCAGCTCGTCGGCGACGACGTCTTCGTCACCAACCCCGGCATCCTGAAGCGCGGCATCGAGCGCAAGATCGCCAACAGCATCCTCATCAAGCTCAACCAGATCGGGACCGTCACCGAGACGCTCGACGCCATCGAGATGGCGCGCGCGGCCGGCTACACCTCGGTCATCTCGCACCGCTCGGGCGAAACCGAGGACAGCACGATCGCCGACCTCGCCGTCGGCACCGCGGCCGGCCAGATCAAGACCGGATCGGCCAGCCGGTCCGACAGGGTGGCGAAGTACAACCAGTTGCTGCGGATCGAGGAAGCGCTGGGAGCGTCGGCGCGGTACGCCGGGCGCGAGGCGTTCAAGCAGCTCGCGTAGGGACTACTCGTCGTCCGCCGCAATCCTGAGCGACCTGAGGAAGCGCCGGTCGGACTCGGTCACCGAGTAGGCCGGCGCGGACAACCCGCGGGCGGCGCCGGCCGGCGCCGCCTGCGCGGGCGCACCCTCCACGGGCACGCCGCTCTGGGCCCGCGCCCGGTTCAGCGCGACTCGAAACCCGATTCCCGCCGATCTGGCCTGGTCGAGGCACGCCTGCACACGCGGGTCTGCAGCGAGCGCCATCTCGATGGCCGCCATCAGCTCCCGCCCGATCCTGTCGATCATCTCTTCGTTCATGTCCACTTGGTAGGGAAAGACGGCGATCCCGGCCGGTCGCCAGGATGCAGCCCGGCCCCACTCCTGTCGGGGCTTTGCCTTCCGCTTGTAGTAGAGGGAATCGCGAAGTGCGGTTCTGAGCGCATCTTACGGGCACGGCCCGCAGGTGTCAAGGAAATGACGGCCTGGGCGCATCCGCAGGCGACCCGGACACGCCCGGCGGACTACAATGGGCGGCCAATGGCCGACCCTCCGCCGCTGCTCGACGTCAGCCACCTCACCACGGTGTTCGACGGCCCGTCCGGGGCGCTCGTCGCGGTCGATGACGTCAGCCTGAAGGTCGGCGCCGGAGAAACCGTCGCGCTCGTGGGAGAGTCGGGCAGCGGGAAGTCGGTGACGGCGCTCTCCATTTTGCGCCTCATCGAGCCGCCGGGACGGATCGCGGCGGGGGAAATCCTCTTTCGCGGCCGCGACCTCCGGTCTCTCGGCGAAGAGGAGATGCGCCAGGTCCGTGGCCGTGAGATCGGCCTGGTCTTCCAGGAGCCTGCGCGGGCGTTGAACCCGGTCTTCACCATCGGGGCCCAGGTGGCCGAGACGTTCGAGGTGCATCGCCTGGCAGCGGGGCGGGAGGCTCGGGCGAGGGCGATCGAGATGCTGGCGGCCGCCGGCATCCCGGATGCCGCCGACCGTGCGCGGGACTACCCGCACCAGTTGTCGGGGGGGCTGCTGCAGCGGGCCGCCATCGCCGCCGCGCTGGCGTGCCGGCCTGCGCTGGCCATCGCCGACGAGCCAACCTCGTCGCTCGACCTGGGCCTTCAGGCACAGGTGCTCGACCTGCTCGCCCGGCTGCGCGCGTCGTTCGGCCTCTCGCTGCTCCTCATCACCCACGACCTCGACGTGGCCTCGCGCGTAGCCGACCGCGTCGCGGTCATGTACTCGGGATGCATTGTCGAGGAGGGCCCCTCCGGGGTCGTGCTTCACGCCCCCGCGCACCCGTACACGGCAGGGCTGATCGCGGCCTTGCCAAACGGGGCGCCGGGGCGCCTCCGCGCCCTCGACGGCTCGGTTCCGCCGCTCGGCCCACGCAGCCCGGGATGCGCCTTCGCCCCCCGCTGCGGCAGGGCGACGCCGGAGTGCCAGGCGCGACGGCCCGAAACCGCGCGGCTCGACACCGGCCACACAGTGGCCTGTTACCACCCCCAGGGGGCGGTCCGTGCCTGACGACGCCCCGCTGCTGCGCGTGCGCCACCTCGTCAAGGAGTACACGCGCCGGCGAGGGATGCTGCTGCGGGCCTCGACGGTTCGCGCGGTGGACGGCGTGAGCTTCGAGGTGGGCCGGGGTGAAACGCTGGGCCTGGTCGGGGAGTCGGGCAGCGGCAAGACGACGACCGCCCGGATGGTGCTCCGCTTGATAGAGCCGACTTCGGGCGAGGTCTGGTTCGAAGGCCGGGACGTGCTGGCCCTTCCCGCCGGCGAGCTGCGTCGGTTGCGCCGGCAGATGCAGATGGTCTTCCAGGATCCCTGGTCGTCGCTCAACCCGCGGATGCGTGTGGGGGCAATCGTCGAAGAGCCGCTGGTCATCCACCGCGTCGGCGACCGCGCGGCGCGGCGGGAGCGCGTGGTGGAACTGCTGCGCCTCGTTGGCCTCGATCCTTCCCAGGCTCGCCGCTACCCCTCCGAGCTGAGCGGCGGCCAGCGCCAGCGCATCGGCCTGGCCCGCGCGCTCGCGCTGGAGCCCTCGTTCCTCGTCGCCGACGAACCGGTGTCGGC